>JAHXHF010000075.1 GCA_025656895.1 gamma proteobacterium symbiont of Bathyaustriella thionipta | reverse complement strand
TAAAGATAATAGTAATATGATCCTTGAATGACATGGGACTTTCAGTCCAATCCCAGCAACCTATGCACTTTAGTGCATAGTCGTTGAGTATTCAATACTTGCTGTTCAGCGCTTGACAGAGAGGCGGTGGCAGCTTAGAATTCTCGCTCTTTCCATGGCCTGAATTGTTCAGGGCTTGGCTGGAAGCGGGTCTGCGACTTGCTTCATAGGTTAAAGAATAAATTGAGTTCTTGTTCGGGTTTCTCTTGGGGCCGGGCAGGAAGGGGCGGCATCAGCCGCACGATTAATGTCTGGCTGAATAGCCGGTTTCAGGTTTGGAGTGTTTTTCAAGATGGCCACAATCAATCAGCTGGTACGCAAGCCGCGTAAGCGCAAGGTTGAAAAAAGTAACGTGCCTGCGCTGGAGGCTTGTCCTCAAAAGCGTGGAGTCTGTACCCGCGTATACACAACCACACCCAAAAAGCCAAACTCGGCTATGCGGAAAGTGGCGCGTGTGCGTTTAACTAATGGATACGAAGTGAGTTCGTACATTGGTGGTGAGGGTCATAACCTGCAGGAGCACTCGGTTGTTCTGGTCAGGGGTGGTCGTGTTAAGGATTTACCGGGTGTGCGCTACCACGTGGTACGCGGCAGCCTGGATACCTCCGGTGTTGATGATCGTCGTCAGGGTCGCTCCAAGTACGGCGCCAAGCGTCCGAAAAAATAATCATTAATCTAGTTTAAGAATCAACGGAATTTCAACATGCCAAGAAGACGAGTAGTCGCGAAAAGAGAAGTTTTGCCGGATCCGAAGTACGGAAGCCAGTTGATCGCAAAGTTCATTAATATGGTCATGGTAGACGGTAAAAAGTCTGTTGCCGAACGCATTATGTACGGCGCACTGGAGCAGGCGTCTTCACGGGAAAACCGGGAAGCGCTGGAGTTGATGGAAGAGGCGCTGGAAAATGTTCGCCCGATGGTCGAGGTTAAATCACGTCGCGTGGGTGGTGCAACTTACCAGGTGCCCGTTGAAGTACGTCCCAGTCGTCGCAATTCGCTGGCTATGCGCTGGTTGATTGATGCAGCCCGCAAGCGCAGTGAGAAATCTATGGCGCAGCGCCTGTCCGGAGAGTTGGCGGATGCGTCACAGTCTCGTGGCTCGGCTGTCAAGAAGAAAGAAGATACACACCGCATGGCAGAAGCGAATAAAGCTTTCTCTCATTATCGCTGGTAGACACAGTTTAGGGAATCAGGCAAGTGGCACGCAAAACTCCAATTGATCGTTATCGCAATGTGGGCATTATGGCGCACATTGACGCGGGTAAAACAACTACAACAGAACGCGTTCTGTACTACACCGGTGTTTCACACAAAATTGGTGAAGTGCATGATGGTGCGGCTACTATGGACTGGATGGAGCAGGAGCAGGAACGAGGTATTACCATTACTTCGGCTGCAACGACCTGTTTCTGGAGTGGCATGGGCAAGCAGTTTGATGAGCATCGCATCAATATTATTGATACCCCGGGACACGTTGATTTCACCATCGAAGTTGAGCGCTCATTGCGCGTTCTTGATGGAGCCTGCGCGGTATTCTGTGCCGTAGGCGGTGTAGAGCCTCAGTCAGAAACTGTCTGGCGACAGGCTGATAAATATCAGGTTCCACGTATTGCTTTCGTCAACAAAATGGATCGCATGGGTGCTGACTTCCTGCGTGTGGTTGATCAGATCAGTGATCGTCTGGGCGCAACACCCGTTCCCATTCAGATGTCCATTGGCGCGGAAGAAGATTTCAAAGGTGTTGTTGATCTTGTCAAGATGAAAGCGATCATCTGGGAAGAAGAGAACATGGGCGTTGCTTACGAAGAGCAGGAGATTCCGGCTGAGCTCGTAGACAAATGCAATGAGTTGCATGAGCAAATGGTTGAAGCGGCTGCTGAAGCAAACGAAGACCTGATGGAAAAATACATTGATGAGGGCGATCTCACAGCCGAAGAAATTCGTATTGGTCTGCGCCAGCGCACTCTTAATGTAGAGATTGTTCCTGTTATGTGCGGCACCGCTTTTAAAAATAAAGGTGTGCAGGCCATGCTGGATGCTATGGTTGAGTACTTGCCGTCTCCTATTGACGTGCCTGCTATCAAGGGCGAGCTGGAAGACGGAACTGAGTCGGAAAGAAAGTCATCCGATGATGAGCCATTTGCAGCTCTCGCATTTAAAATTGCTACTGATCCCTATGTGGGCACTTTGACATTTTTCCGCGTTTACTCGGGTGTATTGAAGTCGGGTGACAGCGTTTACAATCCGGTTAAAGGAAAAAAAGAGCGCATTGGACGTATCTTGCAGATGCACTCCAATAATCGCGAAGAAATTAAAGAAGTTCGTGCCGGAGATATTGCTGCAGCCGTTGGCTTGAAAGGTGTCACTACCGGTGAAACCCTGTGTGATCTTGATAGCATCATTACGCTGGAACGTATGGAATTCCCGGAACCGGTTATTTCTATCGCAGTAGAGCCCAAGACCAAAAGTGACCAGGAAAAAATGGGTATAGCGCTGGGTAAACTGGCCCAGGAAGATCCATCCTTTCGTGTGGCAACCGACGAAGAATCCGGCCAGACCATCATTTCCGGAATGGGTGAATTACACCTCGACATTATTGTAGACCGCATGAAGCGCGAATTTAGTGTTGAAGCTAATGTGGGTGCGCCGCAGGTCAGCTATCGTGAAACCATTCGCGAGGCTATTGAGCAGGAAGGCAAGTTTGTACGTCAGTCTGGTGGTCGTGGTCAGTACGGTCATGTCTATCTGCGCATAGAACCGCAGGAAGCGGGCGACGGATATGAATTTGTCAACGCGATCGTGGGTGGTGTGGTTCCGCGTGAATATATCCCGGCGGTAGATAAAGGTGTTCAGGAACAAATGAAAAACGGTGTTATTGCCGGTTATCCGATGGTTGATGTAAAAGTCACTTTGTATGATGGTTCTTACCATGATGTGGATTCAAATGAAATGGCATTCAAGATTGCCGGTTCCATGTGCTTTAAAGAAGGTGCGGCGCGAGCCAAACCGGTTCTGCTTGAACCTATGATGGCAGTCGAAGTGGTAACACCTGAAGATTACATGGGTGATGTCATGGGTAATTTGAACAGTCGTCGCGGCATGGTTCAGGGTATGGAAGATTGTCCGGCCGGCAAGCAGATTCGTGCAGAGGTGCCGCTGGCAGAAATGTTCGGTTATGCAACCGCCTTGCGTTCAGCAACCCAGGGTCGTGCAACCTATAGCATGGAATTTAAAAAATACGCAGAAGTGCCGGCAAGTATTGCTGACACAATTAAAAAACAGTAACAAGCTCTTTCGAGGTAAATAACGGTGTCCAAGGAAAAATTCGAACGCACAAAACCACATGTCAACGTAGGCACGATTGGGCATGTAGATCATGGCAAGACCACATTAACCGCAGC
>JAHXHF010000060.1 GCA_025656895.1 gamma proteobacterium symbiont of Bathyaustriella thionipta | reverse complement strand
GTCAGAAGATCCCTGGTGGCAACAATCACAGCTCATAGGCCGCTTTGAAGCTTTATCTGAATGGATGTTGCAGTATTTACCGGAAGACCTGGTTGACAGCCTGCCGGATATGAAGCCGCAAGCGGCTGCAGCGCTTACAGCACCGCTAACGGTTCAACCGCCGCTAACGGACCCACCCACGAATACTATGGCAACGGAATAAAGACTATGTGTGGCATTGTCGGAATATCTGCAACCGAACCGGTCAATCAGGCTTTGTATGATGCCCTCACGGTATTGCAGCATCGTGGACAGGACGCAGCCGGTATTGTGACCTGTGATATCGACGGTAAACTGAATTTACGCAAGGATAACGGCCTGGTCAAAGACGTTTTCCGAACCCGCCATATGATTGATCTGCAAGGCAATATCGGTATCGGGCATGCGCGTTATCCCACCGCCGGTTGTTCTTCGTCAGCCGAAGCGCAGCCTTTGTATGTCAATTCTCCTTTTGGTATCGCACTGGCACACAATGGTAATCTGACCAATGACATGGAGTTGAAACGCGAGCTGTTTGTAGAGGATCGCAGGCACATCAATACCGACTCGGATTCTGAAATCCTGCTGAATATTTTTGCTCATGAATTGCAAATTCTGAAAAAACTCAAAATCACCGAGCGGGATATTTTCAAAGCAGTTGCCGGTGTGCACAAACGTTGCCGGGGTGGTTACGCGGCAGTTGCGGTCGTGATGGGTTATGGTCTGGTCGGTTTTCGCGACCCCAACGGCATTCGCCCCATGGTCATCGGGCGACGCAAAAACAAACGGGGGGTCAATTACATGATTGCCTCGGAAAGTGTGGCTTTGGATGTTCTGGGCTATAAATTGATTCGTGATGTTGAACCGGGTGAAGCGGTTTTTATTGATCATGCCGGTGTTTTGCATTCGCAACAATGTGCTGAAAATCCCAGGCATTCCCCCTGTATTTTTGAATTTGTCTATTTTGCCCGGCCCGACTCCATTATTGACGGCATTTCGGTGTACAAGTCGCGTCTGCGTATGGGTAAAAAACTGGCCAGAAAAATAAAGCGTCTGCGTCCCGATCATGATGTGGATGTGGTTATTCCCATTCCGGATACCAGTCGTACTTCGGCATTATCACTGGCGCGTGAACTGGGGGTGGATTATACCGAAGGTTTTATCAAGAATCGCTACATAGGCCGTACCTTTATCATGCCGGGGCAGGAGGTACGGGAGAAATCGGTACGCCAGAAGCTGAATGCGGTGGAGCAGGAATTAAAGGGCCGCAATGTGATGCTGGTTGATGATTCCATTGTACGTGGCACCACCTCGCAACAGATTATTCAACTGGCGCGTGAAGCCGGCGCAAAAAAGGTTTATATGGCCTCGGCTGCTCCGCCGGTCTGTTATCCGAATGTGTATGGTATTGATATGCCATCGGTCGATGAATTTATCGCGCATAATCGTTCCATCCGTGAAATTGAACAGGAAATCGGCGCCGACTGGCTGGTGTATCAGGATCTGGATGACCTGGTGCGCGCGGTACGCAAGGGACACGGACATATCAAATCTTTCGATGCATCCTGTTTTAATGGAAAATATGTAACCGGTGATATTACTGCCGAATACCTGGACAGGCTGGATGAACGTCGCAATGACGGCGCCAAGACGCGACGCGCAGCACCGACTACCAATGTACTGGAGATTCACAATCAGGCTTGACAGCCTGTAAATTCGTGTTAGATTTAGGTCTTATAACTCAGCGCCGATTTCTTACTTGCGGGCGCGCCGGTGGCATGCACAGCCATGGGTGAAACAGCTAAAACAGACAACCTGCTTTAGCTTTCCTGCTGGCGGGTTTTTTTTGTGCTTTTTGTATGGATGACACAGGACAGGTCTATGACAGATGATACGCATTCCCACTGGTCGCAGGAAACCCGCGCGATAAGAACCGGGCATCAGCGCACCGCAGAAGGTGAACACTGCGAGCCGATTTTTCCCACTTCCAGCTATGTATTTGATTCGGCCCAGGAAGCGGCTGATCGCTTTTCCGGCGAGACTCAGGGCAATATTTATTCACGCTTTACCAATCCAACCGTACGTACTTTCGAAGAACGCCTGGCGGTCATGGAAGAAGGTGAATCCTGCGTGGCTACTTCATCCGGAATGTCCGCTATCCTGTCAGTTTGTCTGGCGTTACTGAAAGCCGGTGACCATGTGGTGTGTTCACGCAGTGTGTTTGGTACAACCGTGGTGTTGTTCGAGAAATATCTTTCACGTTTCGGCATCAGCAGCAGTTTTGTTTCACTGTCTGATCTGTCGGCCTGGGAGCAGGCAATCAACCGGCATACCCGTCTGTTGTTTGTTGAAACGCCTTCCAATCCATTGACTGAACTGGTGGATATTCAGGCACTGGCGCAGTTGGCTCACAGTAAAGACAGCTTGCTGGTGGTGGATAACTGCCTGTGCACCCCCATCCTGCAACAACCCCTGAAGCTGGGGGCTGATATTGTGGTGCATTCAGCCACCAAGTATCTGGACGGGCAGGGGCGATGTATCGGTGGAGCAGTTGTCGGTAATAAAAAACAGGTGGGTGAAGAAGTCTATGGTGTTTTACGTACGCTCGGGCCAAGCATGAGTCCGTTCAATGCCTGGGTATTTCTTAAAGGTCTGGAAACGCTGGCCATCCGCATGAAAGCACATTGTGAAAATGCCCAATACCTGGCCGAATGGCTACAGGCGCAGGATGATGTGAAACAGGTGCATTATCCGGGGCTGGCATCCCACCCACAGCATCATCTGGCCAGCACTCAACAGACGGCTGCCGGTGGATTATTATCCTTCGAGCTGAATGGCGGAAAACAAGCCGCCTGGGATTTAATTGACCATACCCGCATGCTGTCGGTAACCGCCAACCTGGGTGATGTGAAAACCACCATCACCCATCCGGCCAGTACCACGCATGGTCGCTTGAGCGAAGAACAAAAACAGCAGGCAGGTATCAGTGAGGGCTTGATACGTGTGGCAGTGGGCATAGAGCATATTGATGACATTAAGGCAGACTTGTGTTTTCAGTGAGATGGAATAATCGATCGAGTAGACCCTATTGATCTTGTTTGGCTTTTTATCTTCTGTGCGTCCAATAACCCGGTTTGCGATGAAGATTCATCACCGCCAAAATGAATATTCCGTCTTTCTCTTCTGAATAGAGAATTCCATATGGGAACCGTCTTACCAAAGACCTCCTGACATCGCCTTCCAGAATGCCCTATGCCTTCGGGAAACCGACTGACCGACTGATTGTTGAATGAACTTCTAAGGCGAAGTCATACCCCAATCCTGGCTCAATGTCTTCGTAATAGCGGTAGGTGTCAACATACTTTTCGCCTAAATGCTTCATTTAAGCAGCAAGTTTCATGTCAGCCCCTTGCTGGTTTTCATTGACAGGATT
>JAHXHF010000292.1 GCA_025656895.1 gamma proteobacterium symbiont of Bathyaustriella thionipta | reverse complement strand
ATTCCTCGAAACTGGAAGAAGAAATTTGCCACTGATCCGCTGAGGTCCGATCTGTATTGGATCAAAAATAAGGGGTGAATGACCGCTTACTGCATTAGAGACGATTCTGCATGAGCTACGACATACAACGGTAGATATCCGCTATACATCGGATCTTTTGGGTACGCGTATGCTGAATTATTCAGTCACGGAGGTTGCGGGTATTTCTTTGCTTAATTTGTCCGTTTCTCCCATGGGTGGCAGTAACCGCTGGCTCAAGGCGGCAGAAGACAGGATTTTATCGGCATTGATACTGTTTTTGATAGCACCTTTGCTGGCAGCTATTGCGGCAGGTATCAAGTTGACTTCTGCAGGGCCCTGTATCTATCGGCAAACGCGCATCGGCTGGAATGGGCGACCGTTCACCATATACAAGTTTCGTACCATGCCTACCGATGTGGAAAACAACGGGGTGGCATGGGGTGGGGCAGCCAGTAAAACAAGCAGTCGCCTGGCGGCTTTTTTACGTAAAACCAGTCTGGATGAATTGCCTCAATTTTACAATGTTCTGCGTGGTGATATGTCCATTGTGGGGCCAAGGCCGGAACGCCCTATGTTTGTTGAAGAATTCAAGGAATCCATTCCTGAATATATGAAAAAACACATGGTCAAGGCCGGTATTACTGGCTGGGCACAGGTTAATGGCTGGAGAGGTGATACCGATCTGGCCAGGCGCATTGAACTGGATTTGTTCTACATTGAAAACTGGTCACTCTGGTTTGATTTTGAAATTATATTTCGAACCCTGCTGACAGGCTTTAAACATCGCAATGCCGCTTAGCCCGGGTGAAATATCCGGGTTAAGCTCTGGAATTTTGAAAAAAGTACGCTGAATTATGCGACATAAGCGGCTACAATAACGGGCATGTCTGGAAATACAATTGGTAAACTGTTTACGGTCACTTCTTTTGGTGAAAGCCACGGCGCGGCTATCGGCTGCATTGTGGATGGTTGTCCGCCCGGAATGGAGTTGTGCGAGGCTGATATTCAACCGGATCTGGAAAGACGCAGACCGGGTAAATCCCGTCATACCACGCAACGCCGGGAGGCCGACCAGGTACAGATTCTTTCCGGTGTATTTGAAGGAAAAACCACCGGAACGCCTATCGCGCTGATTATTCATAATACCGATCAGCGCTCCAAAGATTATTCTGACATCATGCAGACTTTTCGCCCCGGCCATGCGGATTACACTTATCGGCACAAATATGGCCTGCGGGATTATCGCGGTGGTGGCCGGTCTTCTGCGCGGGAAACGGCCATGCGAGTGGCGGCGGGTTCCATTGCCAGGAAATATCTGGCGCAAAGTTGTGGTGCTTTGATTAGAGGCTATGTTTCGCAACTGGGCGTTATTTCTCCCGATTCTTTCGACTGGCAGGTTGTTGAGCAGAATCCATTCTTTTTTCCGGATGCGTCCAAAGTGGCAGAACTGGAAGCCTATATGGATGCCTTGCGCAAGGAAGGTAACTCTATCGGAGCCAGGGTCACGGTTGTTGCCAGCCATCTGCCCCCCGGATTGGGTGAACCCATCTTTGACCGTCTGGATGCGGATATTGCTCACGCCATGATGAGCATCAACGCGGTCAAGGGCGTAGAAATTGGTGCCGGTTTTGAAAGCGTTGTTCAGAAAGGTACAGAACACCGTGATGAATTGACGCCGCAAGGCTTTCTCAGTAACCATGCGGGTGGTGTACTGGGGGGTATTTCCAGTGGTCAGGATATTGTCGCTCATATTGCCATGAAGCCGACTTCCAGTATTCGCCTGGCGGGTAAATCGATTGACCTGGCGGGGAATCCGGTTGAAATGGTGACTCATGGCCGGCATGATCCCTGTGTCGGTATTCGCGCCACACCGATCGCCGAAGCCATGCTGGCGATTGTGCTGATGGACCATTTACTGCGCCATCGGGCACAAAATATGGATGTACAGGTAGATACCCCGGTTATTCCTGCTTCTGCCGACTCCTGATTTCGCTGCACCGTGCCTTACTGGCGGCTTTCCAGCTTTTATCTGTTTTATTTCGCGGCGCTGGGCGCCTTCATGCCTTATTGGGGACCGTTTCTGGCCGACCGTGGTTTTAACGAGGCTCAAATTGGCAGCCTGATCGCGCTCATTATGGCGACTAAAATCATCGCACCCAATGTCTGGGGTTGGGTCGCCGATCACTACGGGCATCGTATGCGACTGGTGCGAGTGGCTTCCTTGTTTTCAGCCTTGATATTCAGTGGAATCTTTCTGGCCGACAGCTTCTGGCAATTAGCCGCACTTATGGTTTTCTTCAGTTTTTTCTGGAATGCCTCTCTGCCGCAGGTTGAAGTACTGACCCTCAGTCATCTAGGGGAGAACAAAGCCCGCTATGGCCGTATTCGTCTGTGGGGATCGGTCGGTTTTATCGTGACCGTGTTGCTGCTTGGCTGGCTGGTTGAATACCATGGCACCGGTGTTGTTCCCAAAGTGGTATTGCTGCTGTACGTTCTGATCTGGTTGTCCGCGATGCTGATGCCCGAGGAAAAGGCTGCACAGTTCCCGGTGGCCGAACATCATTTTGGCCGCCTGATTCGCCAGCCGCAGATCTTTTTGTTCCTGTTGGTCTGTTTTCTGCTGCAGGCCAGCCACGGTGCTTATTATGGCTTTTACAGCCTTTATATGGAGCAGGCCGGGTACAGTACTGCAATGATCGGTGTTTTGTGGGCGCTTGGAGTGCTGGCCGAAGTGGTTCTATTCATCATTATGCCGCGATTATTGCAGCGTTTATCGGCTGTTGATGTATTGTTAGCCAGTATTTTTCTGGCTTCCTTGCGCTGGCTTTTAACGGCCTTATTTGTCGATTCATGGGCAATCATGATATCCAGCCAGTTACTGCATGCGGCTACATTCGGTAGCTTTCATGCGGCTGCCATTCATATGGTGCATGACTACTTTCCCGGAAAAGTACAGGGGCGGGGACAGGCCTTATACAGCAGTCTCAGTTTTGGTGCCGGTGGTGCTCTGGGCGCCTGGCTGAGTGGGCATTTATGGTTGCAATGGGGTGCCGCAAGTGTATTTTACATGGCAGCCACCATGGCTTTTCTAGGGCTACTGGTGGGGCTGGCCGGGCGGCATTATTTTTTTACAAGCGTAAAGACGAACTGACCTGAAAAAAGAGACTGGTGGAACTTTGAGTCCCGACCAGCCTCGGATTTTGGCTTAAATAACATCTCAGCCACGCTCAAATTATTTTCAGGCGAGGCTTGGGGTAATTATTTCAAGCCGATTTTCTCACCCAGAGTTTTGGTATTAATGCCCAGCAATGAATAAAGAGGGCACATGCCTGCCACTCCGGTAATGATCAAAACCAGTCCGAGCCAGCCAATAGGTGTATGGTAAGCGCCAAAGAATCAGCCCTCTTAACCCCATTTCAGAATAATACTTCCTTCATGTTCCAGGGAAGCAATGCCTC
>JAHXHF010000355.1 GCA_025656895.1 gamma proteobacterium symbiont of Bathyaustriella thionipta | reverse complement strand
TAGAAAAGGTCGAGGCATTGCTTCCCTGGAACATGAAGGAAGTATTATTCTGAAATGGGGTTAAGAGGGCTGATTCTTTGGCGCTTACGTCTTTCTGGCCTTGTACGCCATTTACCGGCAGTCTTTCGGATATTTTTTCAGCCTGCAAAGCCAGCCTGAGCAGATTGAAATGGTTTACCATTTTCCGAACAGAACAATCGATTTACCCCTATCCGGAATTAAGGAAATACAACTGAGCCGCCACATAAAGAAAAGCGGCCTGCAATACCGCCTGGTCATTCACAGCGATGACGAGCAGGAATACAGCAGTCAGCTGATTACCGCCCGTGAATTGAAAAATATTCTCCCGAAACTGGAAAAACACCTGTCTATCCAGGTAAAACGATAACCTGAATACGGATGCTCAAACAGCCGCACAATGATTGATCTGATAACTCAACTGGCTCACAAAAAACAAAATCAGCATCAGCCGGCTCAGAGAAGCCAATAACTGTACCGCAGGCAGCTTGCTGTTTTCATCCGAAACAATCCGCTTCCATCGGGAAAGGCCAGTAACACCGGTTAACAACGGCTGCATTATTTTCTTTCTCAGCCACAATTCCCAACCTGCAAAAGCAAAAACTCCCAGCAGAAAATACACCGCATAATGATCCAGAAAACAACCCGCTGATATTACCGCATGAACCCTGTTATCCGTGTCATTTCGAATTTCATCACTAAAAAGAAAAGCAGCTATCGAGAAAATATATAAAACCGCTATCATGGTTGCCAGATAAGCCGTTATTTTTGAAAACATTTTCACCTGAATGATCCTCCGGCTAATGATCCGCTAATCGACTACACGCAACCCTCCTGAAACCACAACCAGACCAGTTGACTGCCAAGCGCCAGAAAAAACAGCAGGCGGCCGAGAGAAGACAGCAGCGATTCCAGAGGGAGCGGATCTTTCTCAGATAACAAAAAGTATTTCCATTTGGGCCAGCCGCTCAAAGTGGCTGTTCCTGTTTTCATTCTTTGCCGGCGAAGCCGGAATTCCAAACCCAGCAGAATGAACATACCCAGTAGCAGATACAGAGAATAGGGATACAGCCAACAGCTCATCGCTATAACGGCGTGAACGCTACTATCAGGATTGTTTTGCAGGTATTCACTGAACACAAGAGTGAAGGCCAACAAAATAAAAAAGATACCCAACAGGGAAGTCAGAATAGCAATAAATTTTGCTAGATTTCTCACCACATGGCTCCGAATGATGTGAATTCTTCAGCCTGAAAAAAATAAAAGACTTCTGCAAAGATTCCCGTAATCATATACTCACTCAGCCGCCAGACGAAACCTGATGAGCGCTACCCATCTGTTTTCGCGTCCTTATCTTCCGGATTCGCGCAACTGTTTTTCTGTTTTTCTTCCAACTGCGCCAACAATACCAGCCCCGTCAGCACCAGAAAAGCCCCGCAAACAGCCACCAGCGCGCCCGACCATCCAACCATACGGGAATTCTCAATCAACGGAACAGCGCCCACTACGCCTACCAGTAAAAGCATATGGCCAAAATTTTTCAGCTCACGCAAATACACTTTTCTTTTTTCATCGGTCATCTTTTTCATTTTTAATTCCTTTTCAAACAGCCACTCAAGTGCCCGACCGTCACCGTATGTAGCATTTTCCAGGAGTCTGTCGGACCTGGGGATTGCTGGCGAGGCGAGTGTTTCCGCCTCAGGCCTTGTCTGCGGCGGAGTCGGTTTCAAGCAAACGCAGCCGGCCTCTCGGCTGCAGCCGGTCACAACGTTTGGCCAGCTCATTAAAAGCATCTTCCAACGGTTCAAAGCCCTGCCACGCAGCCTGCGCAAAGGTCTGATGAATATCTTCCTGCAGTTGCCGATGAAGGGCCTCGCCTTCACAGAAAATTAATTTCATCCTGTTTCCTCCATAGAATATGTCTGAAATGACCGGATGACACAGCATCGTTCATCCGATCTCAAGGAAACAGTTTGCCTGAAATTCTGTCATTTGGCTGATTTGGCAAGATTGCCGTTTGCAAAAACCCGGGGTCAAAACCCGGGGTCAGGTCTTGCTTTTTGCCCTGATAATACGGCTTACCCTTGAATAGTGCAATTGGTAGTAATCGCCAATCTCTTTCAAAGAGTAAGCACCGCTTTCGTATGATTTCAAAATAGCGGTATCCCGGTCTTTATATTTACCCGCGTAATAGGATAACGGTTTGGCTCGTGGGCGTTTTTGTGAGGATGGAATTTCACTTAAATCCTGACCGGATACTATCTTCTGTTGCATTGCATCAATAAAGCGTTCATCACCAAGAAAAATCTGCTTTTTCAGAGAATCCCAGGGTGTTGGCTGATTTCGCCCCTCTGAAACAAACGCTCGATACTGCTGCATGGCCGCTTGTTTTCTGCGTGAAAAACGGGCAAGTATCCAGTCGGTTGTTAACCATGGACAGGTTTCCGTCAACCCGGCTGTGGCCCGGTAACTACTCCAGCTCCAGTCTTTCGCGCTTCTTGCCATGCGCGCGCGCACCGGGTTTAAAACAATGTAGCGCGCCAGTTCCAGCAGATAGTTTTCTTTCTGAACCAGGATGGCTTTGTATCTACCCTGAAACACATGCCCAACCCTTTTGTGCAAACGATTGTATCGCTGCGTATAGACACCGTTCAGGTGGCGCATGCCTTTGGCCAGATTCGCGTCCGGTGTTTCCACCAGTAAATGATAGTGATTACTCATCAGGCAGAAGGCGTGAATAGACCAGTTATAACGTTTTTTTACTTCAGCCAGCACCTCAAGATAGACTTCTCTATCCTGGTCATTCCGGTAAATATCCTCCTGCCCGTCACCACGCGAGGTTACGTGATAAAGCGCACCGGAAAATTCTATTCTTAGTGGTCTTGCCATGGAGCCAGAATAGCACAACGGATAGGCAAAAAACAAGACCTGACCCCAATTGTGTGTTCCTGCTATAAAATGCTACAATACACATCAGGAGGTGTAGAGAAAATGCGAACTAACATTGTGCTTGATGATGAACTGGTAGCCCAGGCGATGCGGGTCAGTCAGGCCAAAAGCAAACGTGAACTGGTTGACCTCGCCCTGCGGGAACTGGTCGAGCGTGCTCAACAGCGGCGGCTTAGGGCGCTGAAAGGCCGGGGTCTGATTGATCCGGATTATGATCTGCGCAAGGTTCGTGAGCGCATGCTTCACGATGCTGGTTGACAGCAGTGTCTGGATTGACTGGCTGCGTAACCGGGATACGCCAGCCACCCGCCTCCTTGAGCGTCTGCTGGATGAGGGTGAGGCGCGCCTGGCGCCGGTCATCATCCAGGAGATATTGCAGGGCGCACGCTCACCTGATGCATTCAACGAGCTAAAGAAAAGATTTACCGGCCAGCCCATGTTGGTCACAGATTCAGATACATATATAGTGTCCGGCAGAAAACTCGCTATTTTCGAGGGGCTATGACCCCGCCCGCCGTCGAATTCAGTCAATTGCCTGCATTTTTGGCCAC
>JAHXHF010000130.1 GCA_025656895.1 gamma proteobacterium symbiont of Bathyaustriella thionipta | reverse complement strand
TTAGCCATTTTCTTTCTCCCATCAAGTTGATAGGAGTATTATCCTACAGGTGGTGGCTCAGTAGCTGAGCCTTAGGGGTAATCAGGTAAATGAAAGCTTTTCTCAGCGTCCTCTGCGTCTTTGCGAGAGAATGATTTTCCTCATTCACACGCTCCGGTGTGAGAATGCATAATTCTTGCGCAGGCTGAACGTTCGCGCTACACTAATTCAATATTATGCAAATAATGAATTAGTGGCTTTTGCTAATTCAGTGAATGGAATAGGCTAATGAAACGCAAGATAGTGGGGGAATACATCAGCACATCAACCTTGGGCGAAACTGTCCGGGCTTTTGTACCTGCAAAGTTGCCACCATGCCCTGATATTGAATGGCTGCCGGAACTGCGTCAGCAATTTGAGAAGGCGCATCTGGCTTTGGGGCGTTTGGACAGCATTTCCGGCCTGCTTCCCGATACTGATATTTTCCTGTACATGTATGTGCGTAAAGAAGCTGTTTTATCTTCAATGATAGAAGGCACACAATCATCCTTGTCGGACTTGCTGTTGTTCGAATTAGAACAGCAGCCGGGCGTGCCGGTAGATGATGTTGAAGAGGTGAGTAATTACGTTGCTGCGCTTGAGTATGGTATAGCTCGTCTGCAAAAGGGTTTTCCAATATCGATTCGTTTGTTAAAAGAAATTCATGCCATATTATTATCAGGGGGGCGTGGCAGTACAAAGCAACCCGGTGAATTACGCAAATCACAAAACTGGATTGGTGGGACAAGGCCGGGTAATGCGCTGTTTGTTCCGCCGCCGGTTACTGAATTGGCCGGTGCTTTGTCGGCACTGGAAAAATTTATCCATGATTATGGACAAACCACGCCGACGTTACTCAAATCGGCATTGGTGCATGTGCAGTTTGAAACAATTCATCCCTTTCTGGATGGTAATGGTCGTCTTGGGCGTTTGTTAATCACATTAATTCTGGTGGCTGAAAACATATTACAGCAGCCTTTGCTTTATTTAAGTTTGTATTTTAAAACACATCGTCAGGAATACTACAATCGGCTGAACCAGGTGCGTATCAGTGGTGACTGGGAATCCTGGCTGTTATATTTTTCCGAGGCAGCAGAACAAACGGCCAATGATGCAGTCGATACAGCAAAACAACTGATTGCGCAGTCTGAACGGGATGCTGGTCTTATTCAAAAGCAGGGGCGACACGCGGGAACCCTGAGTCAAATTTACCAGCTTATATTGAGACGCCCCGTGGTGACGGCTGCCTGGGTTATAAAGAATACCGGTCTGGCACCTGCCACTATACATTCTGGGATTAAGAAGCTGCAGAAGTTGGATATGTTGCAGGAATTAACCGGCAAGCAAAGGGACAGGGTTTATGCTTATGGCAATTATATTTCGATATTGAATCAGGGCAATGAGTTGCCATGATGGCCTGCTTGTGAAGCAACAACCGGCAATAAAAGGCAGGCTGTTTTGAAGACCTCAAATTTTGCATTTTTAAGCGAACACTGGACATTTTTGTTGCAGGACGCGCAGCAGGTGGAAAGTTATGCTTTGCGTGACCCGCGCGCGGCGGCCATATATGCACGGCGTACTTTGGAGCTGTCGCTCAAGTGGTTGTTTGCCCATGATACGGCTCTGAAAGCCCCTTATGAAAAAAGTCTGGCGGCTATGATTCATGAGCCGACTTTTGCGCGTAATGTGAAAAAAGGCCTGTTTCTGGATATTAAATTTATCCATCGGCTCGGTAATATTGCGGTACACGGTGATAACAATATATCCGCGCAGGAAGGCTTGAAAGTAACGGTTGCGCTGCATCAGTTTTCAGGCTGGCTGGCGCGGGTTTATACACGCGGGGGCGCCAGGCCCGGGCCGTTTCAAGTAAGCTGGTTGCCTAAACCGCTGGCCGATACAGCGCCGCTTTCAGTGGCTGAACTGGAAAAAATTCAGGCCGATTTGGCTGCTAAAGATGCAGCGGCTGTCAGCGCGCAGCAAAAACTTTCGCAAACCGAAAGCGAACTGGCGGCACTTAAGGAACAGCTTGCGCTGCTGCAGGCGGTTAAGGAAAGTAATCAGAAAACCATTGCCAGTGATGAATACAGCGAAGCACAAACACGCGAGCAGATGATTGATGTGATGCTGCGCGAAGCCGGCTGGAACCCCAGGGCCATCAATTGTGAGGAATACCAGGTTTCAAATTGCATGCCTGCTGCTGACGGTGAACTTGGCGGCACCGGCTATGTGGATTATGTGCTGTGGGGCAAAGATAACAAGCCGCTGGCACTGGTCGAGGCCAAGCGCACCCGCAGCGATCCGCAAGTGGGTAAACGTCAGGCCGAGCTGTATGCCGATTGTCTGCAAAAGCAGTGCGGACAAAGGCCGATTATTTATTATTCAAACGGCTATACCACCTGGATGTGGGATGACCGCTTTTATCCGCCCAGAGAAGTGCAGGGCTTTGCCAGCCGTGATGAATTGCAGTGGAAAATCAATCAGCGTGAAGGCCGCCGTGATTTAAGCCTGATGCAGCCGAAAACAGAAATCACCGGGCGCTATTATCAAATGGAAGCTGCTGCCCGCGTTATGCAGCATTTCGGCAGCCAGCGTAAACGTAAAAGTCTGGTTGTGATGGCAACCGGAACCGGCAAAACCCGTTTGTCTATCGCGCTGGTGGATATGTTGCTGCGCGCCGGCTGGGCACGGCGGATATTGTTTCTGGCCGATCGTATTGCGCTGGTCAATCAGGCCAAGCGGGCCTTCAACCAGCATTTGCCGCATGTCTCGGTGGCCAGTTTGCTGGACAGGACGCAGGAAGACGCGCGCGTGTTGTTTTCCACTTATCCGACCCTGCTGAATTGTATTGATGGCACAAAAAAAGATCATAAGGAAATGTTCACGGTGGGGCATTTTGATTTGATCATTATTGATGAGGCGCATCGTTCTGTGTATCAAAAATACGGCGCTATTTTTGATTATTTTGATTCTCTGTTGCTGGGTCTGACCGCCACTCCCAGAGGCGAGGTGGACCGGAATACTTACCAGTTGTTTGAGCTGGATGATCATCAGCCGACTTATTCCTACGAACTGCAACAGGCGGTCAGTGACGGCTTTCTTGTGCCGCCGCGTGCTATTTCTGTACCGTTAAAATTTCAGCGTGAAGGCATTAAATACAAAGACCTGTCTGCCGAGGAACAGGATGAATATGAATGTCAGGAAGCCTTCTATGACCAGGACAGCGGCGAGCTGAAAGAAGAGATTGGTTCGTCTGCGCTCAATCAATGGCTGTTCAACAAAGACACGGTTAACAAGGTGCTGATGCACCTGATGGAAAACGGCATCAAGGTAGAGGGTGGTGACACGCTGGGTAAAACCATTATTTTTGCCAAAAACAAAAAACACGCTGAATTTATTGTTGAGCAATTTGATCTTAATTAGTGTTTGAACGAAAACGATTAAACCCTAAGAAAAACAATAATCTATATACTGTTCAGTGGACTAAAGATTATAATGCCTGTAT
>JAHXHF010000314.1 GCA_025656895.1 gamma proteobacterium symbiont of Bathyaustriella thionipta | reverse complement strand
CCTCCTGCCTCTCCTTCCATTGCGGCATTAGCAAGCTTTGGGTATTCCTCTCTTGTCGTACTGACCGGTCTATGTCTTCTGCGAAAACGTGCTTGATTGCCAAATTTAAAGTTACCAGGTAAATCATCACCATTAGACATTAGGTAGCATCCAATATGATTGGTGTTCCAGCGACGAGGGTCTGCAGGAAAATCCTGCGATTGAGATGCCATATCAGCGGCAATTTGTCGACCAATAAATCCTTGCGGTGCCGAGTCGGCTAGAAAATAAGGTAAATCATCATATAAACCATTAGCACCTTCACCCAACAATAGTGGAGACATACCTTGTGCGCCAGATACAAAAAAACCTCCGTGCGCTAATGGTCGAATTAGGGCAACAATCTCAGTACTGCCATTCATGTCAACTCTAACTAAAGGCAGGCTATCACCACCTCCAAACGCATTGCTCGCCATCATATAGTGATATGTGCGGCCATTTTTTAACTTAATTACATGTTCGCCCATATTTTGAATCTGACGGGATACGGCACGTTGATTTAATTTTGTACCCGCCTGGATTTCTTTTGATGTGGCAGGTCCTTTTTCAAGAAACTCTCTTACTGATATCGACATGTCTACCTGTGTCCCAATAAATTGTCTAGAAAAACGTCTTGAATAAAATTATTTATTTTAAATAAAATCAATAAGTTATAAAATATATTAATGCATATAATGTCTAGAATACAAGGTATATAAAAACAACTATATAGAATCAAAATAACGAAATCAAAACAACTTTCAAAGTCCCCGATAGGGGGTCTGTAAGAATCAAACAATTATTGCAATTACGGGGACACAATACTTCGCAATTACGGGGACACAATACTTGATTATGCTATTCTGCCCACTATGTTCATACTGCGTAAAACAGATCATTTTCAACAACGTTGCCACGAACCTGAATGCGCTTGATTTTTTCAATTATTATCAAGCGAATCTGCAGCCATAGATTGGCAAAAGTGAAAGAAGTGATGCCTGCAAAGCAAGCTGCCGAGAGATAAAAGGAATGACAAGAAGTATTGGCAAACTTGCCAAGGAACTCTCCATCAATATTGAAACCATACGCTTTTATGAGCGTAAAGGAATCATCAGGCAACCTGAAAAACCGCTGAGCGGTTATCGTCATTATTCTGATGAAATATTGCACCGCATTCGCTTTATCAAACGTTCCCAGGATTTGGGCTTTACCCTGGATGAAATTACCGATCTGCTTAGTCTGGAACATCAGCCTTGCGACAAAACACAGCAATTGGCGGAAAAGAAGCTGAATCAGGTGCAGGAAAAAATAGCTGATTTGATGCGTCTGGAACAAGCGCTTAAAAGCCTTCTCGATCAGTGCCAGGATAATTCTGACAACTTTTCCTGCCCGATTATCAAGGCCTTGCAGGGCAATATTCCATAACGGTTTCTGCATGAACAGGACTTGACTCCGTATGCAGGTACGGGGTTTATACTCATTCTGTCAATAACCAACTGGAATGAGGGTAAGCATGAAGTATTTCCTTAATTTACTTTCCCGTACGGGTGATAAAGCCGGCGCGCTGGGGGCCATTGTTTCCGCCATGGGCTGCGCCATGTGTTTTCCGGCCATTGCCAGTCTGGGGGCAGCATTCGGCATGAGTTTTCTGCATCAATGGGAGGGCTTGTTCGTCAATACCCTGTTCCCGATATTTGCCGCAATCGCCTTGATTGCCAACGCTTTGGGCTGGTTCAGTCATCATCAATGGCTGAGAAGTGTACTGGGTATGATTGGGCCAACACTGGTTTTGCTGTCTTTGTATCCCTGGTTTCAATACGGCTGGAGCACCTATGTTACTTACACCGGTTTGGCGCTGATGTTTATTTTTGCTATTTGGGATTTGTGGTCACCCGCGAATCGCCGTTGTGATGAAAGTTGCTCAGCCTGAGGACAATACTATGCGCTATCTGAATATTCAGGGAATGACCTGTCAGGATTGCGCAGATCATATTCAAGCAACACTGGAAGATATTGCCGGGGTGCATCGGGCTGAGGTTTCCCATACACAGGCTTTTGCCGCCATTCATGCGCACAGCCATGTCCGTTATGATGCCTTGATCCAGGCCATTCATGCTCTTGGCTATGTGGCTGAAAAAGCCTTGCATGTCGCTATTATCGGCAGTGGTTCAGCGGCCTTTGCCTGCGCCATAAAAGCCGCCGAAAATGGCGCAAGAGTCAGTCTGGTTGAAAGCGCGCAAGTCATGGGCGGCTGTTGTGTCAATGTGGGTTGTGTGCCTTCAAAAATTCTCATTCAGGCCGCGCAGCTGGCGCAGCAGCAACGTGACAATCCTTTTGCCGGCATTAAGAATCACGAACCGCAAATAAACCGTGTCTTGCTGGCTCAACAACAGGCAGCGCGAGTGGAAGCATTACGCTTTGCCAAATACCAGCATATTCTTGAATCCAACCCGGCCTTGTCTCTGATCAAAGGCCGGGCAACATTTCAGGATAAGCACAGCTTGCTGATTGAAAAAAAAGACGGTGAAAAACAAAGGCTGCTGGCCGATCGTTTTTTAATCGCAACCGGCTCCAAAGCGATTATTCCGGCCATCGAAGGCCTGGCGGATACCCCTTATTGGACTTCTACTGAACTGCTTTTTACCGAGCAGGCACCGGCTCACCTGATTATCATCGGCTCCTCGGTTGTGGCGGTGGAACTGGCGCAGGCCTGCTGCCGACTGGGATCAAAAGTAACGCTGCTGGCTCGACATCATTTACTTTTCCATGACGACCCTTTGTTGGGAAAAGGCTTGACCGAGGCTCTGCAAAATGAAGGCGTGAAAGTCCTGCAGCAGACGCAGGCCCGGCAAATTGCTTATGAAAATGAACAGTTTACAGTGCGTACGAACAACGGGAATATTATCGGTGATCGTTTGCTGATCGCCAGCGGCAGGCAGCCCGATACACAAGCATTGAATCTGCATGCGGTTGCTGTAAAAACCCGCAATAATGGTGCTATCCGGGTGAACAGGCGTATGCAAACATCGGCAGAGCATATTTATGCGGCGGGGGATTGCAGCGATATGCCTCAACTGGTTTATGTGGCTGCGGCTGCGGGCAGCCGTGCGGGAATCAATATGACAGGCGGCCATGCTGAGCTGGATTTATCGGTTTTGCCGACGGTTATTTTTACCGACCCGCAAGTGGCCCGGGTGGGTTTGACGGAACAACAGGCGCAGGCTCAAAATATTGCCACCGACAGCCGGGTTTTAGGCATGGAAAATGTGCCCAGAGCGTTGGTAAATTTCGCAACCGATGGATTTATCAAATTAGTAACCGAAGCACAAACAGGACGCTTGATCGGTGCCCAGATTCTGGCTCATGAAGCCGGTGAATTGATTCAGTCGGCGGCTTTGGCCATCCGTAACCATATGACGGTCGATGAACTGGCTCAGCAGTTTTTCCCTTATTTAGTGTCCGGCAGAAAACTCGCTATTTTCGAGGGGCTATGACCCCGCCCGCCGTCGAATTCAGTCAATTGCCTGCATTTTTGGCC
>JAHXHF010000291.1 GCA_025656895.1 gamma proteobacterium symbiont of Bathyaustriella thionipta | reverse complement strand
TGAATTTTACAGACATTTTGTTTTTTTGGTTTGTTATAAACTTCCTACTATTATACTAAATTATGTCTGTTAAGTCCGACAGACTCCTAGAACCAATAAATCCATGCTATTTAAAAAGCCAATTCTCGCCAAGGCGCAAAGAGCGTAGAGAAAACCGCTTGTTCCGAATTCTCAGGACCCAATAAAAAGCCCCGACCAGATTGCTCTGGCCGGGGCTTTTGTCGGTCTTAACTACTTAAAACTTACTTAAACAGTTTGGATTTATCAACCAAATCTGTATGAGCGCGTTTGAAGCAGGTCCACTGTTTGCTGTCTTTATCGTAAACAGAGTTTACGAAGCAATGCCAGTTTTCCTCATCAACGAAGTTTTTATCCATACGATAGTAGAAGCCCGGATAACGGGATTCTTCACGGAACTGGATGTGCTTCATGTGAGCTTCAGCAGTCAGGATGCGGTGATAGTTTTCCCATGCACGCAGAAGTTCATGCAGATCTTTTGCACGCATTTTCTTGGCATCTTCTTTCAACGCTTCCAGTTTCTGCTCAGCCTGATCCAGCATGTGCTCGTTGGTGGTGTAGTAAGTGGCCACACCGGCTACATATTCGTCCATGATTTTCTGCAGACGGAACTGCAGCATTTTAGGAGTAATGTAGTTCGGGTTAACGTCGATAGCGGTTGAATAATCCTTGAATTCAAGGAAAGTTTTAACCGGCTGATAAATTTCAGCAACCAGATCATCAACAGTTTCAGCCAGCTCAGGTGTGTGATCTTTGTTGTCAATCACAAACTTGACCATAGACTTGGCACACATACGACCTTCAGCGTGAGAACCGGAGGAGAATTTGTGGCCGGATGCGCCCACGCCGTCACCTGCAGTAAACAGACCCTGTACGGTGGTCATACCACGATAGCCCCAGTTCCAGCCAGAAGGCAGATGCTCGGGAATACCTTCGCCCAGTGCTTCTTCAGTAGGCGCGCCTACATCATCAGGACCGGAAACCCAGATGCCGCAGCAGCCAGAGTGAGAACCCAGCAGATACGGTTCGGTAGGCATCAACTCAGAGTTTTTCTTTTCTGGTTCGATGTTTTCACCGGCCCAGATACCACACTGGCCAATACACATATCCAGGAAATCTTCCCAGGCTTCTGCTTCCAGATGCTTAACTTCACGAGGAGACAGAGTCTCACGCAGGTTAGCCAATGCAGTAACGGTGTCCATCCAGATCGGACCACGACCTTCACGCATTTCTTTCAGCATCAAATGGTTACGCAAGCAAGAAGCAGGAACGGCCGCCTGTCCATAAGGAGGATAGTCGTTCAGCATTTCTTTGTTGCGATCCATATACACTTCGCCGAAAGCGTTGGTAGCTTTTGATTTGAAAAGCAGGAACCAGGCGCCAACAGGACCGTAACCGTCTTTAAAACGGGTAGGTACGAAGCGGTTTTCCATCAGAGTCAGTTCTGCACCGGCTTCAGCAGCCATCGCGTAGGTAGAACCGGCATTCCATACTGGATACCAGGCACGACCCTGACCTTCACCCACAGAGCGAGGACGGAAGATGTTTACGCAACCACCGGCTACCAGCAGGCAGGCTTTGAATTTGTAAACAACTACTTTGTCGTCACGGGTTGAGAAGCCAACAGCACCGGCAACGCGGTTGCTGTCATTTTTATCGTTCACCAGCTTAACGATGAAGATGCGTTCCTGGATGTTATCAATACCCAGACCTTTTTTGGCGGCTTCAGCAACGATCCATTTGTAGGATTCACCGTTGATCATAATCTGCCATTTACCGGAACGTACAGGAGTACCGCCATCTTTCAATGGGGTCATACCTTTAGAACCGTCATGACGTTCGCCGTTTTCGTCCAGTTTCCAGATGGGCAGACCCCATTCTTCGAACAAATGTACGGATTCGTCAACATGGCGACCCAGATCGTAAGCCAGATCGTCACGGGTAATACCCATCAGATCGTTTGAAACCATACGAGCATAGTCAGCAGGATCCTGCTCTGTGCCAATGTAGGTGTTAATAGCAGACAGACCCTGTGCAACCGCACCAGAGCGATCCATTGCTGCTTTATCAACCAGTTTCACTGAAATGTCATGACCGTCTTTCTTTGCAGCGTCCAGCCACGGGCCAATCTCATAAGCTGTACCACAAGCAGCCATACCGCCGCCGATGATCAGGATGTCGACTTCTTCTTCGACTACTTCGGGATTTCCGAATTCACCCATTGTAAATACCTCTTGTTTCTAAAATCTATTGGTAAAGCGGCTGCTGCTTATTTGCAGATCAGTTCGCTGGCATCGCCGGCACGGTATCCGTTCGACTGAACGAAAAAGCCTGATTCGTTGATCTTGGAAAGATCAGCTTCCGGCTTGTTGCCATAAGGATCAATGGAACCTTCAGCAGTGGTGCGGATCGGGAATTTGAAACGCTTCATGGTGCCGTTACGGAATTTAATGGTCCACATGATGGAATCGGTACCGCGCAAAGGCTGTACAGATGCACCCAGAGGAACGATATCCGCATAAGGACGGGCTTCAATAGCCTGCTGTGGGCAGATTTTGATGCAGGAATAGCATTCCCAACACTGCTCAGGTTCCTGGTTGTAGGATTTCATGGCATGGCCGGTTTCAGAACCGTCCTTGTCCAGTTTCATCAGATCGTGCGGGCAGATATACATGCACGCGGTGCGGTCCTGGCCTTTACAACCATCGCACTTATCGGTACGTACAAATGTTGGCATTATATTTTCTCCTAAATTATCACTGCAGTGAAATAATCGTTATAAAAACGGAAGTCCGTTTATATTTCCGAAATCCAGCAACCCCGTTTCAACAGCAAACCGGGATCGACAAAATCCTTCCGCTTACATGAATGCGGAACTTGGAGGCTGCACCTTAATGAACCCTGAGCAATTTAGCCACATAAATTTACCTCATGCGCCATAAAAACCTTTTATTTTGCCTGCGAATGTCTTTTAAACATTCGGGTTCATTACCAAGCGTGGCGCGTCACCGTACTACAATTCCTGAATGATCATTTGATCCAGCTCAAGAACTGGTGGTTTTCTGCATTTTCAATGTGGATATTCGCAATACATCCACCTGTTCAACACATTCAGTCTGACTCCAGTAAACTCTTCAGACGGTATAAATGTCCGGCATTGGCGCCAAAATCGGCCTTTCCTGTACGTGAACGTGATTGCGCAAGGATGACACAGCATCCATCACTGTCGGCCGGGGCTATACTAATATAGAGATTATCTGTAAAGCCCAGTATGGGAGATTCTACCCGGGCATGCAGCCTGCCTTCAGGCAACAAGTCCTGTTGCACCTGCCATTGCAACTGCTCAACCACCTGACGAATTTTTACCGCACTCTGCTCAGCCGTCAAAGCAAGACGCGGTGATTGCAGCTCTGCAAATTGCGCTTGTGGCTGCATGAGCGCCTCATTACGGCTTAAATAGTGTCCGGCAGAAAACTCGCTATTTTCGAGGGGCTATGACCCCGCCCGCCGTCGAATTCAGTCAATTGCCTGCATTTTTGGCC
>JAHXHF010000377.1 GCA_025656895.1 gamma proteobacterium symbiont of Bathyaustriella thionipta | reverse complement strand
TGGCTGTGGTTGTTTTACGGCACCATCATCTTCAGTGTTGCCTATCTGGCCCTTTATCCCGGGCTGGGTTCCTACAAAGGCATGCTGGACTGGTCTTCTTTTGGTCAGTATGACAAAGAGATGAAACAGGCTGACGCGAAATTTGCACCTATCTTTGCTGCATTTGCCAAATCAGACGTTGCCACACTGTCTAAAAATGCGGAAGCAACGGCAGTCGGTCAACGTTTGTTCCTGAACTACTGCTCACAGTGTCACGGCTCTGCGGCAACCGGCACAACCGGTTTCCCTAACCTGACTGACAATGCCTGGCTTTGGGGTGGATCACCTGAGCAGATCAAGGCTTCCATCACCAACGGCAGACAAGGCGTTATGCCTGCCTGGGGCCCCATTATTGGTGACGATGGTGTAAAAGCAGCGGCGGCTTATGTTCAGAAACTGAACAACCGCCCGGTTGATGCACAATTGGCCAGCAAGGGTGAGGAAATCTTCAAAACCAATTGTGTGGCCTGTCACGGCCCGGAAGCGAAAGGCAACCCGATGTTGGGCGCGCCTAACCTGACCGATGCTGACTGGCTGTATGGTGGTAGCGCAGGTGCAATCACGAAAACAATTGCAGGCGGACGTAGTGGCCAAATGCCGGCTCATGGTGAATTCCTTGGTAAAGACAAGATTCACGTTCTTTCGGCTTTTGTTTATAGCTTGTCCAACAAGTAACTGTACCTAAGTATGGGCCGCGGCGTTATCAGCTTTAACGTCTGCGGCCTTTTTTTTGAGGCATACAAAGATGACGACTGATACCGAAAACAGCAGCGAAGAGAATCTGCCGACCATACAAAAAGTAATCTCTATTCTGTGGCCATCCTTCGTAATGGCCGCATTTGCTACTATCTTTTTCTTTACCGTATTTTCTCCATCAGAACTGGCACTTATCAAAGGCTGGACCGATGTCTCGAATTTGGCAGGCTACACCATCGGTTTTTTTCTATTCTGGCTGCTGACCGCTTTATCCTGTGCTTTGACCTGTTTTTTCCGCAAGCCCTGTACACCGAAATATTACAAAAATACCGACGAACTGGATGACGCTGAGGAATAAGTCATGTCTGAAGAAAAGAAAATCAGTAAACAAGCCACCTCATCCAGCAATAAGGATGACTCCGGCACCATGTACAAAAAACGCGACAAAATCTACCCGCGTGAAACCAAGGGTGTTTTTTCCCGTTTGCGTAATATCGCCATGCTGGCTTTATTGGGTATTTACTACGGTCTGGCCTGGCTGCAATGGGATAGCCATCAAGCCATACTGTTTGATCTGCCGGCCCGCAAGTTTTACATCTTTGACCTGATTTTCTGGCCACAGGATTTTTTCCTGCTGACCCTGCTGCTGATCGTAGCCGCATACTCCCTGTTCTTTTTTACCGCACTGGCCGGACGGCTATGGTGCGGCTATGCCTGTCCACAAACAGTATGGACAGAAATCTTTTTATGGTTTGAACGTAAGATTGAGGGCAGCCGCCAGCAACAGATCAAACTGGACAAGCAGCCCATAAGTACCGCCAAGCTAACGCGCAAAATCAGCAAACATGTCGTATGGCTGATATTTTCGCTCTGGACCGGTTTTACTTTTGTTGGTTATTTCACTCCTATCCGTGAGTTAACAACAGAATTCATTACCTGGAATCTCGGCCCCTGGGAGACTTTCTGGATTTTCTTTTACGGCTTTGCCACCTATGGTAATGCCGGCTGGCTACGTGAACAGGTTTGTATTTACATGTGCCCTTATGCGCGTTTCCAGAGCGCCATGTTCGACAAAGACACCCTGCTGGTTGCCTATGATGAGGAACGTGGCGACCCGCGTGGCGCACGCAAAAAAGGGGTTGATCCTGCCTCTATCGGCAAAGGTGACTGCATTGACTGCAAGCTTTGTGTGCAGGTTTGCCCCACCGGTATCGATATTCGTGACGGTCTGCAATATCAATGTATCGGCTGTGCCGCCTGTATCGATGTGTGCGATGAGGTCATGGACAAGGTCGGCTATCCGCGCGGCCTGGTGCGCTATACCACGGATCACGCCATCCATCATGAAGCCAGTCCTATTCTAAGACCCCGTGTCATCATCTACGCCGCTATTTTACTGCTGCTACTGGCTGCTATGGCCTATGCTATTGTATCCAGAAACCCGGTAGGACTGGATATTATTCGGGATCGCAACACGCTCTACAATGAAACTCCCATGGGGCTGGTTGAAAATGTGTATACCCTGAAGGTTGTTAACATGACCGATCACAAACAGACTTATGAACTCAGTGTTTCCGGTCTGCCCGAGTCCAAATTACTGGGAGATTATAAAAATATGCAGGTAGCTTCCGGAGAAGTGGGCAGTTTTGTTGTGCGCTTACAGGTGGACCCGATCGTTCTGAAACGCCCCAGTACTGCCGTAGAGTTCCATTTGCAATCTACCTCGCAGACAGACCTGGCTGTTACTGAAACCGGCAAATTTCTAGGCCCATTGGTGCAATAATATGGCTCATACAGAACAATTAGATACAGAACCCTGGTACCGCCAATTCTGGCCCTGGTTTCTTATATTTTTTCCAGCGGCTGCTGTAGTAGCCGGTATTGCTACTTTAATCATCGCTATTAAAACCGATGATGGACTGGTAACCGACAACTATTACAAGAAAGGACTGGCGATCAATAAAGATATCCATTTACAGCAAAAAGCAGAAACACTGGGCATTGCCGCCACACTGGATAAAACAGACAACGAGCACCTGCGTGTTCACCTTACACTGAACGGAAATCAGTCACGACCGGGGCATCTGAGCGTTATTCTGACTCACCCCACCCTGGGTGAACAGGACAGGCAATTGACTCTGCTGCCACTACCGGATTCAAGTGACTACATTGCCTTGATTGGTGAGCATATTGCGGCCAACTGGCATGTACATATCTATCCACCTGATCATCAGTGGACGATTCAAACACGGCATTATTTTTAATCGGGGGAAAGAAAATGTCAGATTCGGCTCTTATCGCCTGTCCACACTGCCTGGCGATTAATCGTATTCCTTACCAGCGTTTAGCCGACCAGCCCAAATGTGGAAAATGTAAACAGGCTTTGTTCACTGGTGCTCCACTACAGCTGAATCAGCAGAACTTCGATGCCTTGCTACAACGCAGTGACATCCCGCTGCTGGTCGATTTCTGGGCCTCATGGTGTGGCCCCTGCCAGATGATGGCACCGGCATTCACAGCAGCGGCCGCTCAACTTGAACCCAGAGTACGGCTGGCAAAACTGGATACCGAGCAAGAGCAGCCAATTGCCGCCCGCTTCAATATTCGCAGCATTCCCACCCTTGCGCTGTTTCAAAATGGCCGTGAAATTGCCCGACAAGCCGGCGCAATGGACACCCAGGGTATTGTACAGTGGGTTAATAGCGCTCTGTCGTAACTGGACCTTCAACCATTCTCGAATATAGCTTTTCATAAATCAATGCGGAATTCTACTAGGAGTCTGTCGGACTTAACCACAGTGACCGCACTGGCAAGCCCTTAAAATATAAAAATTCGACTATTTTATAAGGTATTGCTGTGTAT
>JAHXHF010000236.1 GCA_025656895.1 gamma proteobacterium symbiont of Bathyaustriella thionipta | reverse complement strand
GGGGTCGCCAGTTGCGCAATTAAAAAAGTAAAAATAACGCTAAAATCGTGTCAAGCACTTTTTTGTGTTATTTTCGCTGAGTAGTTACCCACTATTAATGATGGTTGAGTGGTTTCCATTTAAAACGACGGCGTCCGAGGTTTCCCCAAAGATAGAATCTTGCCCGCTGGTTGATATGGTGCCGCTGTTGTTAACAGTTATGTTGTTACCAACGGCAAAGATTCCTGAAGAGTCCAATCCAGTCGTTGATATGGAGCCTTTGTTATCAATGATTAAGTCGTTTCCAGAGGAAAGAATACCTTGGGCGCCATAGCCGTTGATGGTAATAGATTCGCTATTGCTGATGGTCAAATTATTGCCAAAAGTCTGAATACCATCAGAAAAGTTACCCGTGCTGAATATGGTGCCGCTGTTATTGATGTTGATGTTGTTACCTTGTGCGTCAATGCCATCTGCTGCATATCCACTGGTTGAGATCAAGCCTGCACTGCTGATAGTGATATCATTGCCAGCAGCGAATATCCCTGTATTAAAATCACCATCGGTCTCAATGGTACCCCCAAACTCAACCATGCCGGTTTCACCATCGCTCAATATTTGTGTGTCGGTGACGGTTTGTCCATTTTCGATGGTAAAATCGGCCAGTAGCGGGCTGCAGACTATGAGCAGGCTGGCTCCAAGGTAACGCAACTTCATTTGATTCCCCCAATATGTATTTATTGTACCAAAGGCATTCACTCATGGGTGGGGGGGGGTGTCAAGCATTTGCACAAGGCAATTTTGAGTCTTCCGAGCATTTTGCTCATAATGCTGCCTATATTGTTTGGAGATGATGATGCAACGCAGAGATTTTATAAAAAAGGTTGGAGCGGCTTCTGTCGCACTGGGCACTGGGCTGGCGATGACTAACGTACAGGCCAGGGCCGATTTCAAATGGAAAATGGTCACCACCTGGCCGAAGAATTTTCCCGGTCTGGGCACAGCAGCGAATAATCTGGCCAGGCTGATAGGTGAGATGAGCGGCGGGCGCATGCAGGTAAAAGTGTATGGAGCCAAGGAACTGGTGCCGGCCTTTGGCGTATTTGATGCGGTGTCACGCGGTACCGCTGAAATGGGTCATGGCTCAGCCTATTATTGGAAAGGTAAGATGGAAGTGGGGCAGTTTTTTTCCACCGTTCCTTTCGGTTTGACCGCGCAGGAAATGAACGCCTGGATGTATCATGGTGGTGGCCTGCAATTATGGACAGAGCTGTATGATAATTTTGGTCTGATTCCGGCGCCGGCCGGTAATACCGGTGTGCAGATGGGCGGCTGGTTCAACAAGGAAATCAACAGTGTGGCCGATCTTGAAGGCCTGAAAATGCGTATTCCGGGGCTGGGTGGTGAGGTTCTGAAGCGAGCCGGTGGAACACCCGTGAATTTGCCCGGCGGCGAATTATTTACTTCTTTGAAATCGGGTGCGATTGATGCGACCGAATGGGTTGGCCCATACAATGATCTGGCCTTTGGCCTGTATCGTGCGGCCAAATATTATTACTATCCGGGTTTTCATGAGCCCGGTACCATTCTGGAGGCCATGATCAATAAAGAAGCCTTTAACGCGTTGCCGAAAGATTTGCAGTCCATCGTTATGAATGCCTGTAAGGTGGTTAATCAGGATTTGCTGGCCGAATACACAGCACGAAATCCGGCGGCTTTGCATGAGCTGCTGACTAAACACAAGGTGCAATTACGCGCCTATCCGGATGATGTGCTGAAAAAATTGCGAAAAATCTCCAATGAAGTGGTGGCTGAATTGGCAGATAAGGATGACTTTTCACGCAAGGTCTATCAGTCCTACAAGCAGTTTTATGATAACGCGCTGCTCTGGAGCGATATTTCCGAGCGCGCCTATCTGGATGCCCGTGCCCGCGTCTGACGCACCTGCCCTTTGAAGTTACCGCCTTTATCGCTGTATGTGCATCTTCCCTGGTGTGTGCGCAAATGCCCTTATTGTGATTTTAATTCACACCAGCCGCGAACAGCTATTGACGAGAAGGCTTATATAGAAGCGCTGTTAGAGGATTTGCAGGCAGACCTTGAGCTGACTTCAGGACGTGGCCTGCACAGCCTGTTTATTGGCGGCGGCACGCCCAGTCTGTTCAGTGATACCAGTATCCGGCATTTGTTGCAGGCTGTAGCGGCCAGAGTGAGCTGTCCGGATGACATGGAGATTACCCTGGAAGCCAATCCGGGTACGGCGGATACTGGCCATTTCAGGGGCTACCGACAGGCCGGTGTAAATCGCCTGTCTATGGGCGTGCAAAGTTTTGAGGATGAAAAACTGAAGGCTTTGGGGCGTATTCATAATGCCGCTGAAGCGCTTCAGGCCTATGCTATGGCGCGCCAGGCCGGTTTTGATACTATCAATCTGGACCTGATGTTTGGTCTGCCGCAGCAAAGCCATCGGCAGGGGTTGCATGATTTGCAACAGGCCATTGATTTGCAGCCGGAACACATCTCCTGGTATCAATTGACGCTGGAGCCCAATACCGCTTTTGCCAATAATCCGCCGGTGTTACCACAAGATGACGAGCTGGCCTATCTGGCAGAAGCCGGGCAGACATTGCTGGCCGATGCCGGTTATGAGCGCTACGAGGTGTCCGCTTATGCTCGCCCCGGCCAGCAATGCCAGCATAATTTAAATTACTGGCGCTTTGGTGATTATGTGGGCATAGGCGCGGGCGCGCACGGTAAAATCAGTCATCTACAGCGGTCTGATCTGCACATTCGGCGTTTTTGCAAGCAACGTGCACCCGGGGCATATTTGCAGGCCGTGAACAGCGGCCATTTTGTCAGCTCGCAGGAAAGTGTGGCCTGTTCACAGCGGCCTTTCGAGTTTATGCTGAATGCATTACGCCTGACGCAGGGCTTTACGGTCCGGCAATACGAGCAAAGCAGCGGTTGTTGCTGGCAGGACATACAGAAGGAAATCAGGGATTTGCTGCAATGCGGGCTGTTGCACAAAACGACACAAGGAAAGATTTGCCCTACTTCACAGGGTCAACTGTTTTTGAATGACCTGATGCAGCGCTTTATTTCGGATGAGGCTTGAAAATGACCGATGAATATGAATCTATAGATTGTGGCCTGCACGATCAATATCAAATGGCAGTGATGCATCGCCAGCGTCTGGATGTGCATTGGCTGGGGACGGATGGTGAGACTATCCACCGGCAGGTACAACCCACAGATGTAATAACACGCGAAGGCGCTGAGTATTTAATGATTGAGGAAGCGCCGGGAGAAATTCGTCTGGACAGGATCGAAGTGGCGCGTAACGCGGATACTGGTGAGCCGCTGTTGTAACGCTTATTCGGCTCGCTCCAGTGTGATGGATTCCAGTTCATCATTTTCATTGAAGTACAGACGGTAGCGGTCATTGCCTTTTTTGTAGAACAGGTTATTGCCGTTGCGGTTTTCGGGGCGGCCGCATTGTTTGCGGATTTCTGCACGCGACTGTCCTTGTGTCTGAAGTTTCACTGTTTTTTTAAGAATCTTGTTTGGCAAAAACCATTCATAAGCATGCTCATGCTACCGATAGAAATAACTTATAAATA
>JAHXHF010000224.1 GCA_025656895.1 gamma proteobacterium symbiont of Bathyaustriella thionipta | reverse complement strand
ACGGGGCAGCGCCGTCCTGCTGCAAGTGAAACGATGTGTGCAACTTAAATTAACGGATATTTTGTCTTGACTCAGGGGTCCACTTTATTCTGATCCATCAGTTTTGCCGTATTCAGTAAGGCACGAGTAGCTGCTGTTTCTTCACGGCGCTTGATAACATTGGCCTGAGAAGCTTTTTCAGCCGCTACTACCTGATTGAGAATATCCTTCATATCTCCCGGCAAAATGATGTCCTTAACACCCACACTGCGCAGTTCAATGCCACTATCAGCCAGTTTGTCAGCCGTTACCAAGAATACATCCCGATCCAGTGCACCTTTGTCACCCAGCAAACTGTCCAGCGTGCGCGTAGCAATAGCCTGACGCAAGGCAAACTGTAATTCACGGTACAGGCTGTCATGCCAGTCTTTGAATTGAGTACGCGCCTTGACCGCATCCTTAACCTGAAAAGCTGCTGATAAATTAACCCGCAAGGTTACTTTGTCACTGGTCAAAATTTCCTGACCGCCAACTTCCAGACTTTGTACACGGCTGTCCACCTGTTCAATCTTCAATGAACGGTTGAACTTCCAGTACATATAAACACCCGACGCTAATGTTTCGACCAGCTTGCCATCAATAATCAATAGACCGACAAAATGATCAGCCACTTCAGTCAGATAGACAAAGTTGGCAAGTTTACGGGCCAAGGCTACATTTCGCAGACGTGCCAGTAATCGAATCAGCTGGGAATCAAGCTGAAAATTCTGCTCAATATCAATCAATTCAAGCTTGATATCATTGGCCGAACGCCAGTAAACCTTGTGGCTACCAGGCTCCAGAATATCGACCAGAAGATGTTTTCGATAGACCAGACCCACCTGATTGCTGTGCAAATCAAAAACATGGAAATAACGCTCACAAAGATCGGCATGGCGTTCAGCCAGTACGTCAAAATTGGAATAGCAGAACTCCTCATTACCCAGATCAAAGATGCGGATTGTAATACGCTTTAAGGGATCGAAAAACCGGTAAACACCCGGTTCTAAAATACACTGGATGCTGCCTTCTTTCGAAACCAGCGCGCGCTCATGTTCTGCAACTACAACACGCTGATAAACTAACATGGTCATACTCCTTTGTTTTAAAAAACACTACTGTTCAGCAAACCATTTGCCAAATTTTAGGTATAAATCCCTCTTGATATCGCCTTTTTCAAAAGGAATTAATCAAATAAAAAACCGGATGTACCCCACGACAAGGTGGCGGACAGACAACGGACATGAACAAATTGTGCAACTTCTGAAGTAACTGCTGACTTCCCTGTCCTGCCGGCAAATCGAATTTGCTAAACAGTTACTGTCAGTCGAAACAACCCTTGTTCATGCTGGAAGCCTGTACAAAGCTACAATGCCGCTGTGAATAAAATGATGCATCACAGGAGTTTATCCAGCTGGCCCTAAGGCCTTTTCTTGTGCCTGCTAATACAGGCGGGAGAAAGAGCAGGAATCGAACCTGCAACCGACGAATTATGAGTTCGCTGCTCTACCGATGAGCTATCTTTCGATCATTGAAGCAAGGGAATCGAACCCTCAACACACTGAATTAAATTCAGTTGCTCTAACCAATTGAGCTAACTTCAAGCTGTTGAAATGCCGTTTACATCGGGTACACAGCACGGCAGAGCCGTAATGCGCCGGACTGGACTCAAGAGCCAGAACCGCTGGATGAATAACCACCTTTCCAACCTGTTGCACCCACCTCATAAAAAAGGCAGATATAAAAAAACCCCGGATGACGAAAGCCAGCCGGGGTTTTATAAATAACCGGCAGACCGTTGCAACGGCCTGCAAAACAAACCGTATCAGTTCACTGTCAATGTTCCAGAAAGATATAGGGCAAAACAGCTTGTGCTGCCCGGATTGCTATCTGATATTTTGTTGAATAGAAAAAACACGCTTTGTCGCCGTTTGTTCAAAATGGCGCGAATTATAAACCTGAAAACAAGTAAGTCAATAATTATTTCTAGATTCTTGATATTATTTTCGCGGCTAATAAAATAACGTACACAAGCAAATCCGGGAATATTGTCTATGAGCGAGAAAACAGTAGCAGCACGCATAAAAATGGCACGCCGGATGGCATCGTTACATACCCAGGCCAGCCTGCTTGAAAAGATTCCTCAATGGTCGGCATCGCGTTTGGGAAATTATGAGGCGGGTATTTCCATGCCCGGGCCGGACGATATATTGTTGATTGCCGAAGCAACGGCCAGTTCACCCTGCTGGCTGATGTTCGGGCTGGGCCCCATCCGCCCGAATGAACGTGATTTACAAGCCATACGCCACCAGAATCTGACGAACCGTTATCAGGAGATAAAAAATATTCGTGGAGGACTGGCCAGGCTGGCAAAGAGTTTGGGTTTAAACAAAACGCAACTGGAAGAGCAAATTGAAAATCCTTTCCAGCCGATTAGTGATCAACTGGCCGCTTTATTTGAAGCCAGCATCAACAAGCCAGCAGGGTGGATGGACGAGCAGCATGTTGAACATGACCCCTTATGTCTTTCATTTCCAGCAGATATTCAGGAACTGATACAGCTTTATTCAGGTATGAAGAAGAAAGAAAAACATTTACTTTTAGCCCTGCTCAAAACAATGTCAGAATTATCTTGAAGCAAGCGAAGTCTGTTATTCAGAAAACTCTTGGGATTCCAGGTTGAACCTGAATCCATATCTTCATAAAGGAACAGTGGGGAGGCTCTTGATTCCGCAGTGGTTTAAAAAAATGCCCGCTTAAACTAATGGGTGAAGCCAGAAATTTTTGATGACACTGTAAAATCAAGTTCATCCACCCTGAAGGTGTGGATACAGGCGGAAGTAAATACTTACAAACCTATAAAGACTGTAAGTAAAGAAAAACAGCCTTTTCCGGATTTTTCTCATGGCTGATCAGACTTTTAATACCTTTGCTTTGCAGGCGTCTGACCAGTCCCTGACCCATGCCAGCAGTAATCAACAAATCAATATTATCCAGGGGATGAGGCTGATGCGGTGAACTGTCATGAAAGGATTGATCTTTTGTAAGCTCCAATAATGACTTGTCAGTGATGGCATGGTTTTGTATCTCAAATATCCAGAACTTTCGACAACGGCCGGCATGTTGGGTGACAGTTTTTTTATTTTGGCTGGTAACTGCAATTTTCATAGAGGGTCCATGATTGGAATGATGAAGAATGGCTGTGTAGTAAAATTATTACAGAAGAATGCTTCATACGGGTATGACAATTCCGGTATATGACCTTGTTTGAATATACCCCAAGGGTAATGGTATTGGGAGGCAGCGGCCTGATTTCTGTGGTTGGTTAAGTGCTTACAATAGGATGTTGAATTATTGTGAAGCAGTTTGAGCGCATAAGAGAACGGTTTCTCATTAATGTAAGAGCAGGCTGGTTAAGATCAGAGGCTAATCCCAATAGCTATACAAGTGCATATAGACGGCCGTGAGAAAAATACCCGCCAGGCCCGAATGGCACTTACTTAAGGCCAAACCACAGAATAAATGATAAAAATGACCGACCCAATGTTAGGCTTCAAATCGCCAAACAATCCACCCACACCGGAGGCCGGTCAGCATGCATCATACCGCCAGTT
>JAHXHF010000009.1 GCA_025656895.1 gamma proteobacterium symbiont of Bathyaustriella thionipta | reverse complement strand
ATTTATAAGTTATTTCTATCGGTAGCATGAGCATGCTTATGAATGGTTTTTGCCAAACAAGATTCTTAAAAAAACAGTGAAACTTCAGCTCTGCCACACACCCGCCATTAAGCGCCAGGGTCAGTGATGCGCGCTGCTTCGGCTGTCATTCCCGTTCGGGGCGTATTTCTTTGAATTATGCCGGTCTGGCTGAAATTGACCCGCCCGCTACCGGCAGTGGCAAACTGGCGGATGGCCGCCTGCTTGAAAGCCGCCCCGATGATACACACCATGCAGCCGCTATGGCCTGCATCGACTGTCACACCGAAAGAGGTCTGATGGGCATAGCTACAAAAAACCCGCCGCTCAAGCAAAAACAGGCGGTTGATATTCGTTGTGAAGACTGTCACAACATCAGCCAAACCATCCCTGTGGCGCAGTGGCCTTCCGACTACCGGGCTTTGCTGAAACGCATTCCTTACCGCGTGAATAAACACAGCCGCATTGCTGTCACTCGAAACGGCACACCCTTGTGGAATATTGAACTACAGAATGACAAGGCCTGGCTGCACCGCAAACTGGCCGGCGGTCGTTTGCTGATTCCGCCCTACAAGGCGGCTCATCATCCACAGGCGCAGCAGCATGACAAACTCAGTTGCAGCGCCTGCCACAGTCAATGGGCACCGCAATGCTACGGTTGTCACCTGAGCTATGATGCCGAAGCCGGGCAATTTGACCATGTAGAACAAAAAATAACCGCCGGACGCTGGCTCAGTCAACGCAGTAACATCCGCAATACCCTGCCTCCATTGGGTGTGGAAAGTGATGGCCGTATTGTTCCGGTGGTGCCCGGCATGATTATGAGCGTAAGCCACCCTGACTGGCACGAAAGCCTTTTTGAACGGCGTTTTGTGCGCATGGAAGCGCATACCAGCGGCCCCTCACGCAGCTGTGTTTCCTGTCATCGTTCTTCGGTCGCCCTGGGGCTGGGAGAAGGCCGGCTACAATGGCAAAGTGATGGCCATCTGCAGTTTCAGGCCAGCCAGCCATTATTGCGCGACAACCTGGCAGCCGATGCCTGGACAAATCTGCAAGCGACAAAAGCCCTATACGGAGCTGACTCACTCCGGCCTTTTTCCAGGCAGGAGATAGAACGGGTGCTGGGCGTTACCCTGCAAAAAAGCGCTCCTGAAAATACGCTTGGCAAGCCCTGAGCACGCGTCTGGAGATAGTCTAAGCAAGAAGAATGCAGATTTACCCGCCCGCTGGTCAGTTAGCGACCATTCTGTTTGTTCAGGATCAATACAAAGGCTTAAGCAAGCCTCTACACTTTTCAGACATTATGTCTAAACTCTATTTATTCATGGAATTTTAACACGCAGCCTTTACAATAGACCCCCTAACGTCTGCGGAAATCCATTGAACATGTCAGCCATGAAAAAATCTCTCACTGAATATCCTGCCTGGATTGCGTTACAACAGCATTTTGAGCAGATAAAAGATCACTCCATGCCGCAAATGTTTGCCGAACAGCCCCATCGTTTCGAGCAATATTCATTACAGCTGGATGACCTGCTGCTGGATTATTCCAAAAACCGCGTCAATGACGACACCCTCAAGCTGCTCTTTAATCTGGCTCGCGAGCGGGGCGTGGAAGATATGCGTGATCGCATGTTTGCGGGTGAATTAATCAACAATACCGAGCAAAGAGCGGTATTGCATACGGCCCTGCGTAGCAGCTCCGATACGCCGCTTCTGGTCGAGGGTGAAAATGTTTTACCCGCTGTGCAGGCAGAACTGCAACGCATGGGAGCTTTTGCCGACAGAATCAGAAGTGGCGAATGGCAGGGTTTCAGCGGCAAGGCCATCACCGATATTGTCAATATTGGTATTGGCGGCTCGGATCTGGGGCCGAAGATGGTCTGTGAAGCACTCACGCCTTATATTCACGAACGCCTGCACATGCACTTTCTGTCCAATGTCGATGGTGCTGCGGCCGATCAACTGCTGGACAGCCTGAATGCGGAAACCACCCTGTTTATCATCGCTTCCAAAACTTTTACCACCCAGGAAACCCTGACCAATGCTCACGCCGCGCGTGACTGGTTTCTGCAAACCGCTGAAGAAGGACAAATCGCGCAGCATTTTGTGGCTGTTTCCACCAATAGCGAGGCAGTATCGGCCTTCGGCATAGACCCGCAACACATGTTTGTGTTCAGTGACTGGGTCGGCGGACGTTATTCCTTCTGGTCAGCCATTGGCCTGTCCATCATGCTAGCCATCGGCAAACAGAATTTCTCGCAATTGCTGGCCGGCGCGCAGGCTATGGACCAGCACTTCTGCAACGCGCCTCTGGAACGGAATATGCCGGTTATTCTGGCTATGCTGGGGTTTTGGTACAACCAGTTTTTCAAAGCAGAGACACAGGCCATACTGCCTTATGATTTTCATTTGCGTTATCTGCCGTCTTATTTGCAGCAGGCCGATATGGAAAGCAATGGCAAATCGGTTGATCGTAATGGCCGTCCGGTTGATTATCCGACCGGCCCCATTATCTGGGGTGAAAGCGGCATTAATGGTCAGCATTCTTTTTATCAGCTGATTCATCAGGGTACACGTTTTATCCCGGCCGACTTTATTGCCAGTATTCAGCCTCACTCCAGTCGCCAGCAACAACATGACATCCTGATGTCCAATGTATTCGCGCAGAGTGAAGCCCTGATGCGCGGTCGTAGCCTGGAAGAAACCCGGCAGTTGTTGCAAGACAGCGGAGTGGATTCCGCAACGCTGGAAATCCGTCTGCCGCAAATGGTTTTTGCCGGCAACCATCCCAGTAATACCCTGTTATTAAAAAAACTCACACCTTTCAACCTGGGGTTGCTGGTGGCTCTTTACGAACACAAGATTTTTACCCAGGGTGTACTGTGGAATCTTAATTCATTCGACCAGTGGGGTGTGGAACTGGGCAAACAACTGGCAAAAAAAGTATTGCCTCAATTACAGGCAACAGACACTATTAATGATCACGATGCCTCTACCAATGGTTTGATCAATTTTTATCGCCGCAGCCGCGACATACCTGCGTCTTAAGACGTAAATGGAGAAATAATGACGATAAGCGCCGAGCAACAAGCCAAGAATTACAAATACTATATTGAGCCCAAACTGGCTACCGAACTGACGCGCAATGCGCTGGTTATGGTATTGGCGGGTGGTGAAGGTTCCCGTTTAAGACATTTGACCAGTTGGCGCGCCAAACCGGCGGTGCCTTTTGGTGGCAAATACCGCATCATTGATTTTGCTCTATCGAACTGTATCAATTCCGGTTTGCGGCGTATCGGTGTGGTTACTCAATACCGGGCGCATTCACTCATTCGTCATCTGCAACGTGCCTGGGGTTTTATGCGCGCCGAGATTGGTGAATTTGTAGAAATTCTGCCGGCACAGCAGCGTACCTTGGCCAAACAATGGTATCTGGGAACGGCCGATGCTCTGTATCAGAATCTGGACATCATTCGCCGCCATCAGCCGGAATATATTATCGTACTGGGTGGTGATCATATTTACACCATGGATTATGCCCAGATGCTGTTGCACCATGTTCAGCACGAAGCCGATTTCACCGTGGGCTGTATTGAAGTAGCGCGTGAAGAA
>JAHXHF010000013.1 GCA_025656895.1 gamma proteobacterium symbiont of Bathyaustriella thionipta | reverse complement strand
CAGCAGCCCCGAACTGACAACATTGGATACTGAGTCCGCACACAAGCTGTTCAACGGCCAATATGAGCTGGCTTTGTGCCAGCGCAAAGTGCGCGCGGATGATGTTGCAAACCTGCAGGCCGAAGGCTATTCAAACACAGTCGCGCGCATTATTGCCGCTCGCATACCGGCTGCGCGGCGTGCTGACGTGGAAGCCCGTCTGTCCCGTTTGACTCCGCCACAACAATTGCCCGATATGGACAAAGCCGTCAAACGCCTGCAACAGGCTCTGATCAGCAGGCAGGTCATTGGTATTGTGTCTGATCATGATGTGGACGGTGTCAGCAGCCACGCTCTGTTAAAAGAGTGTCTGACGGGTTTTGCTGCTGATGAAGTACGCATACAGTCGTGGATTGGACATCGCCTGAAAGACGGCTATGGCCTGTCAGCGGCTGTTGCGCAACGCATTCTGGCCAGCGAACCACCCCCGGCCGTGGTCATCACGGCTGATTGCGGCTCATCCGATGAGCCCCGCATTCAACAACTGCAGGCCGCCGGTATTGATGTGATTGTCACGGATCATCATGAAATTCCGCAGGCAGGCATACCGGCCTCGGCTTTTGCCTGTATTTCACCGGCACGCAACAACAGTAACTATAAAGACTCTTTGATTGCAGGCTGCATGGTGGCCTGGCTGCTGATGGCGGCATTACGATCCACTCTTGCCAAAGACCAGCAGTTACCCGCCACTGCAGCTGATATTCGTCACAGCCTGGATTTTGTCGCCCTCGGCACCGTGGCTGATTGTGTCAGCCTGGCACGCAGTCATAATAATCGTGCCGTTGTACGCGCCGGTTTGCGTTTAATTGAAAGCGGCACACGCCCCTGCTGGCGTAGCGCACGCCGTTATCTGGGGGAAGCCCCGCATCTTTCCGCGCTGGATCTGGCCTTTGGCATTGGCCCGCGTATCAATGCACGCGGGCGTCTGGATGAAGCCATGAGCGGAGTCCATTTTCTGCTGGCGGACAGCGATGCAGAGGCCGATGATCTGGCTGATTTGCTGGAAAAAGAAAATCTCCGGCGACGGGATATCGAGCGCCAGTTAACCGATGATGCCGTTGATCAGGCTACACAGCGCGTGGCGCAAGGTCATAGTGGTCTGGCCATCTGGCTGAAAAATGGCCATACCGGTGTGCACGGTATTGTTGCCAGCCGCCTGGTGGAACGCTTTGGCCGTCCGGCCGTTTGTTTATCACCGCACGCTTTTGATGAAGAAACGGTAAGCGCCTCTGCACGCAGTATTGACGGCCTGCATATTCAGCAGTTACTGCAGGATATACAGACCGCACAGCCCTCTCTGATGAGCCGTTTTGGTGGCCATGCCGGTGCCGCCGGTCTGTCTCTGCCACGCCGCAATCTGCAGACGTTTATTGATCGTTTTGAAGCCTTTTGCAGCCGGCAACTGGAAGCCGCGCAACTCGGTCCCAAACTAAACTACGACCTGGCGCTGGCCGCTGATGAAATTAGCGATGAATTACTGCAACAACTGGCGGCACTGGAACCCTGGGGACGCGCATTTGAACAAGCTGTCTTTATCTCCGATTTCAAGCTTATCAACAGCCGCGCGGTAGGAGCCGACCAATCTCACCTGAGCCTTTATTTACAAGCCGGTCAACAACGCTTTTCCGCCATCTGGTTCTCCGCTTTGAAGACCGGTTATAACGTGGTGGACAACGGAAAACCGATAACCCTGGCCTATACCCCACAGCATGAATGGTATAAAGGAGTCAGACGCACTAAACTACGTATTCACGGGCAAGTAAGCAACTGATGCATTATGAATAAACCACCCATGACCGCTCAATCCATCATGAACCCCCATCCGAACACACTGCATGTCGAAGATAAAGTGAGCGATGGCATCAAAATCATTATGAACAATCGCTATCGTCGCCTTCCGGTTATTGACCACCAAGGCTGCTTTCAGGGCATATTCGGCGTTAACTGTCTGCTGCGTATGGTTTTACCCAAGGCCGTAGTCATGGAACAGGGACTGGACAATATCCAGTTCATGAATGACAACCTGTCCGATTTGCACCAGCGCCTGAAGCAATTTGAAAACCAGCCTGTCGCTATTTGCATGCATCAGGACAGCATTCAAATAGCCCCGGACACTCCCCTGCTGGAAACTTTATTGCTGTTGTACAAAACAAAAGCCAGCATTCCCGTGGTAAACCCTGACAGCCAGAAACTGATGGGGGTTATTTCCTACTGGGATGTGGGTGAAAAAATTCTTGCGGCTGAAAACTGATGCATCCGCAAACCGGCGATAACCTGCAACTTGTGTTCGGCATTGACCCCCTGTGGTATGCCGGATCACTGTTTGTACTCACCTATCTGCTGATCATGAGCGACCGCCTGAACAGGGCCATTGTTGCCATGCTGGCAGCCGGTCTGATGATCTTCGGCGGCATTCTGACCCAGCAGGCCGCCCTGCAGGGCATAGATTTCAACACCCTGGGACTGCTGACCGGCATGATGATTATTGTCGCAGTCAGCAAACAGTCCGGCATGTTCCAGTTCCTTGCTATCTGGTCGGCCAAACGGGTAAAGGCCGACCCCTGGGGTATTCTGGTCATGCTGTTACTGGTCACTGCGGTGCTGTCGGCCTTGCTGGACAACGTCACAACCGTATTGTTGATTGCGCCTGTAACCTTGTTGATTACCGATGCACTCAAGGTCAATGCCTACCCTTACCTGTTTGCCGAAATATTTGCCGCCAACATTGGTGGTACCGCCACTCTGATTGGTGACCCGCCCAACATCATGATTGGTTCAGCCGCCGGGCTGGGATTTAATGATTTTATTTTGAACCTGGGACCGCTGGTAGCCATTATTCTGCCAGTAACCCTGATACCCATTTATCTGATTTGGGGACGTAAACTGCATGCCGCTGATGAAGACCGTCTGCGCGTCATGAATTATCGGGAACAGGAAGCCATCACCGACAAAGCACTGTTAATCAAATCTTTAGTGGTACTGGCACTGGTCATGTGTGGCTTTATTTTTGCCCATCAGATCAACCAGCAGCCCGCCAGCATCGCCCTGTTTGGTGCTGCACTGATGTTGTTTCTGGTAGCCCTTCCAAAATCACCCGCCCAGCAGGTCAAAGATCTTACCACCACCTTCGCGGAAATCGAGTGGATCACGCTGTTTTTCTTTATTGGCCTGTTCGTGCTGGTGCATGGGGTGGAAAAAACCGGGCTGCTGCGCATACTGGCGAACCAGGTACTCAGTCTGACCGGCGGGGATTTATCCAACACCTCAGTGGGTATTTTATGGGTATCTGCCATTGCCTCCGCGCTGGTGGATAATATCCCTTTTGTTGCCACCATGATCCCCATGATTGAAGACATGTCAGCTACTCTGGGCGGCCCGGAAGCACTGCGGCCGCTATGGTGGTCACTGGCTATCGGAGCCTGTCTGGGCGGTAATGGCAGCCTGATAGGAGCCAGCGCCAATTTAATCATAGCCGGCTTTGCCGAGCGATCCGGTCAGCGAATACGTAGGGCAATCGGACTTAAATTCATCCATTGATTACCCGCAGCAAATAGTCATTATCCCAGCCTGCTTTTAGACGTTTTGTTTTGACTC
>JAHXHF010000259.1 GCA_025656895.1 gamma proteobacterium symbiont of Bathyaustriella thionipta | reverse complement strand
AGAAAAGGTCGAGGCATTGCTTCCCTGGAACATGAAGGAAGTATTATTCTGAAATGGGGTTAAGAGGGCTGATTCTTTGGCGCTTACAATCAAACGGTATTGAATACCCAACCTTTTCGCTTCAACCGAGCTCATGGCAACAGAAGTTGCACCGGTATCGATCACCACATTCACACTGCGCCCGTTGATAAAGGCCGTCGTATAATAATGACCATCTGCAGAGCGTGAGATAGAAACTTCTGCCTTACGCGAAATATCCTCACGCGCATTAAAATCAGCTTGTGCTCCTACACGCATGGTCTGGCGTTCACCATTCACTTCAACCTCGGCGCTGGAACTGCTGGCGCTGAGCAGACGCACGCCATTAAAAGGTTTCTGACCGACTTTCAGAACTTTTTGGCGGCCATCAATATCCAGCATGGCTCTGCCGGAGAACAGCGCCAGCACGCGTACATTTTCTGCCGCCAGCAACGGCAGCGGAGAAAGCAGAAAAGAGAACAACAAAAAACGTAATAAACTCATGCTTGAAGACTAACCAAAAACATAACGGTTTAGCAACATTAAAACCAGCCAGGCGAAAGCACCCGCCAGAATATCATCCAGCATAATACCCAGCCCGCCGCTGACTTTACGATCCGCCCAACGAATCGGCCAGGGTTTAAGAATATCGAAAAAGCGAAACAGAATAAAAGCCACGATCAAATTAAAGGGAGTTAAGGGCATGGCTGTCAATGCGATCAGCTGGCCGCCAAGCTCATCCCATACAATGGCTCCGTGATCATGCTCACCCCAGTCTTTGGCTGTTTTGCCACAAATCCAGATGCCCGTCACACAAATCAGTGAAACAACAGCGGCATACCACGGCAAAGGCAGTTTCGACAAAGGCAGAAAAATCACAAGCGCCAGCAAAGACCCCATAGTACCCGGCGCATAGGGCGACAAGCCACTGCCAAACCCGGTTGCCAGCCAGTGCGACCAATGTGCGGGACGAACCTTGTTCATACGCTTTCCCTGAAGTGCTGATAGCCCGCAGGGCTTATTGTTTGAGTCCCCGCATCTAAAGTGGTCAGTCTGAGTCCTGTATGCGCTTCAATCCGACCAATACAGGTCAGTTCACAGTCCAGTTCGGGACGCAGGGCCTCAAGCCGTGACTGCTGAGCGGGCGGCAGGGTAAAACACAATTCGTAATCATCGCCGCCGCTCAGCGGCAAACTCCAGTCGGTCGTTTGCTCAACATGCCGGCGAACCGGAGCGGACAAAGGTAAATCCGGCTGATGGATACTTGCCCCCAGCTGACTGGCCGACAGAATATGCCCCAGATCGGCCGTCAGGCCATCGGACAGGTCGATACAGGCATGCGCGAAGTCGGCAATGGCCAGCCCCAGTTCCACACGCGGCTGCGGTTGTTGCAGACGTTGCATTAAAGCGGCCTGCGGTCGGCCCGATTGCTTATATTGATGCAGGGCCAGTGCGGCATCACCCAAGGTTCCGCTGACATAGATCAGATCACCGGCGCGGGCGGCCGAGCGGCGCAGCCCCCTGTTAACCGCAAAACCATGCACCTGCACACTGATACTCAATGCCCCCCGGGTGGTGTCACCGCCGATCAGCTGCACCTGATAGCGTTGCGCCAGTTGCGCAAAACCCTGCGCAAAGGCCTCTAACCAGTCATCATCCACGGCCGGTAAAGACAGGGCCAGAGTAGCCCAGGCCGGCTCTGCGCCCATGGCCGCCAGGTCGCTCAGCCCCACCGCCAGTGATTTGTGCCCCAGCGTGAATGGATCCACATCGGCAAAGAAATGCACGCCGCTGTTGAGGGTATCCATGCTAACCAGCAATTGTTTGCCGGCAGGCGGCGACAATACGGCGCAGTCATCACCGACACCCAGTAACACATCCGGACGCAACACATCCGGATCAGAAAAATAACGCTGAATCAGTGCAAATTCAGCCGTCACTTTTTATTTTTCATCTCCGCAGCGCGTTCTTTTTTCGCCATTTTATCCAGCACGGCATTAATAAACTTGTGCCCCTGGTCGGCGCCAAAACGTTTTGCCAGTTCTACCGATTCATTGATCACCACACGGTATGGCACTTCAAGATGAAATAACATTTCGTAAGTGGCCATGCGCAGAATGGCTTGCTCAACCGGATCGACACGCGCAATATCCCGATCCAGCCAGGGGCCGATGGCGGCATCCACCTGCGCCTGATGCAGGCTGACACCTTGCAGCAGATCAGCAAAATAGTCCCGGTCGTAATTTTTACCACTGTGCTCGGCCTGGAATTGCTGCACGATATCAGAGGCTTCCTGCGGCACCATTTGCCACTGATAAAGCCCCTGCACAGCCATATGCCGGGCACGGCTTTTGGCTTTACTCATGCGTCAATCTGACGCAATAGATTCACCATTTCAACCGCCGACATCGCCGCTTCCGCGCCTTTGTTACCGGCTTTGGTGCCGGCCCGTTCTATGGCCTGTTCAATGCTGTCAACGGTCAGTACGCCAAAAGCAATCGGCAAGCTGTGCTTCAGTGTTACCTGAGCCATGCCTTTCACACACTCACCCGCAACATATTCAAAATGAGGAGTACCACCGCGAATCACCGCACCCAGCGCGACTATGGCGTCATAATTTCCGGCCGCAGCGATTTTTTCCAGCGCCAGTGGCATTTCAAAGGCTCCGGGAACCCGCACAATAGTAATATCTTCATCCTGCGCGCCATGACGTTTCAATGCGTCGATGGCTCCCTGCAACAGGCTTTCCACCACAAAGCTGTTAAAACGTGCCACCAGTAGACAAAAACGTGTGTTATGTATGGTCAGATTACCTTCAACTGTTTTGATTGCCATCAGATTGTCCTTGTTTGTAGTCTTTTATTTGTAATTAACGTATTCAACGACTTCAAGATCAAAGCCGGATAATGCATGCAAACTCATGGGGGAACTCATCACCCGCATCTTGCGCACGCCCAGATCAGCCAGAATTTGCGCGCCTACGCCAAAAGTACGCAGTTCTTTATCATCCTCTGACACTTCTTCCATCTGCTGATTTTCATCCTGCAGATGGTAGCTGCGCATACGTTGCACAATTTCCCGCGCTGTATCATGGTTGCGCAGCACAACAATGACACCGGCACCCGCTTCGCCCACATGCTGCATGGCCTGCTGCAGAGGCCAGCCACAATCGCTATGCGTGGAAGCGAACAGATCACACAGGGTGTTTTGCATGTGTACCCGCACCAGAACCGGTTCATCGGCGTTAATGTCACCCAGTACCAGAGCCAGATGTAACTCATTGTCGATTACATCCTGATAAGAAACCAGACGAAAATCGGCCCAGGGTGTGGGCATGCTGCATTCATTCAGGCGCTCTACCGTTTTTTCGGTACGTACCCGGTGGTGAATCAGATCGGCAATGGTGCCAATCTTCAAATCATGTTCTTTAGCGACTTTTTTCAAATCCGGCAGACGTGCCATGCTGCCGTCTTCGTTCAATATCTCAACAATAACCGCAGCCGCCTCAAAACCGGCCAGCCGTGCCAGATCACAACCGGCTTCGGTATGGCCGGCCCGTACCAGCACACCACCATCCTGCGCTTTCAGCGGAAAAATATGTCCCGGCTGCACAATAT
>JAHXHF010000235.1 GCA_025656895.1 gamma proteobacterium symbiont of Bathyaustriella thionipta | reverse complement strand
ATCCATGATCATCTCCTGTGAAATACTCAGGAGAAAGTGTTACCGATGTACAGGTGAAATAATAGGTGCTGATTTATTGGCGCTTACGAATTATGCAAACAAAAACCACAGTTGAAAGATGCCCTGATGAAACGCTGGCATCATGCATTGCGTGATGCAGAATCCTGGCTGGCCAGTCTGGCCTCTGGAAAAGCCAAATTCCGGGTAGCCCGTCTGATCAATAACCTCTATGAAAGCAGCCTGGGTGAACCCATATACATACTGGGACGTGAAGACATTGGCTCTATCCTCAACATCACCACCGAAACTGCCAGCCGGATTATTGCTGAAATGAGGCGTGATGGCATTCTGACAGCACAGCCGGATGGTTATTATCAGGTAAACAACAGGCTCCTGCAAAAACTGTTGCAGTCAGAAGTGGCTGATGAATAAACACAACACTGGTAAAAACCAATACTCCCGGTAACTATTCAGCGAATAATAAAATTGTAGAATAACGGCTCAGATAGTCGCCGAAATCAGTCGAATCAAGACAAATGGTGTAAGTTTACAAGTGTAAATGACCATTTTTGAACGTACCTACAAGGGCATTTCCTTCGGGTACAGAGTTGCGCTGATTTTAGTGATTAGCTGAGTAGTTACTACTCCTGAAACAAAAAATGCCACCCGAAAGGTGGCATTTATAAAGTTGGTGGGCCGTGGGCGATTCGAACGCCCGACCAATGGATTAAAAATCCACTGCTCTACCGGCTGAGCTAACGGCCCAAAACGTGGCGCATTCTACCCCAATCCGACCTTGGCTGGGAAGTGCTTTATTCAACAAAATGCAATATTTTCAAATTAATCGCTCAGAACGGGGCCAGCAGACTCAAACCGGCATTTTTTTGCCTGGCTCTTCAGGCTTGCCCAGAAAATTTTCCGCCAGTGCCAGATAAAGCGGTTTGGGACAAATATGGCGTGATACCCATTGTGCCAGTAAGGCGGTAGCCATCAAAGGTAGAAGCAGGCCCTGCTCATCGGTCATTTCCATAACGATAACCACCGTTGTCATGGGGGACTGAACCACACCGGCAAAATAGCCGGCCATGCCCAGAAAGGCCATCACAACAACAGGTGTTGACGGTAGCAAGGGTGCCAGTTCCGCCCCCAGGTTTGCGCCCGCTGATAATGAGGGAGCAAAGATACCACCGGGTATTCCGCTGAGGTAGGAAACAGCCGTAGCCAGCAGCTTTAAAAGAGGGTAAAACGCCCCACCGCTGTCACTACCGGAAAGTGCCGCCTGAGCTTGCTCATAACCGGTTCCGTAAGTCATTCCACCTGACAAAAGACCGACACACGCCAGTGTCAGCCCGCAGACGGCGGCTACCCGATAAGGATATTGATCCCGCATGGATTTGAAGTACTTGCCACCATGAATCAACAAACTGCTGAATAGACCACCCAGCAGGCCACCGGTCAATCCGCATAACAGTACGGCTCCCAGCGCATCCAGGGGTTCCATCTGAATGGAGACCAGGCCGAAATAATGATAGTTTCCCTGCAAAGACAGCGCGGTAATACCGGCTATGACCACCGCCATGAACACAAAACCAATGGTGCGGGAAGAAAAATTACGGCTCATTTCTTCAATCGCGAACACAATACCGGCCAGCGGCGTGTTAAAAGCGGCAGAAAGCCCGGCCGCCGCGCCAGCCAGAATCAAGCCGCGTGTGCGCACATAAAAAGGAAAGCGTACCCATTTGGATAAAGAATAACTAATGGATGCAGCAATATGAACTGTGGGGCCTTCACGACCGATGGAAGCACCGCAGCCCACCCCCAATACCACCATAAAGCCTTTAAACAGCCCCACGCCCAGCCCCAGAACTTCGTTGCGGCGTTGTTCGCTGCGTTCCTCCAGCATGGCGATGGCTTGTGGGATGCCGCTGCCTTCAGCGGCCGGAAAGAAGCGACGGGTCATCCAGGCAATGCCTATCAGCCCCAGCGGTGTCAGCAGAAAAGGTAGCCAGGGGCGGCCTTCTATTATATTACTGAACCACAAGCCGGCTTCATCACTGGCCAGTGCCAAAGCGGTTGCCGTAAGGCCGACCAATACCGCGCCACCCCAGAAGAGAATACGAATACGCCACACCAGCATAGACTTCATCTGCCTGGCGGTGCGCCGCCATTGTTTTTTAGGCATAGTCAGTCTTCCTCGGTATTCTCTTTAGGGGCCGTCAAGCGGCGCAAGTGTTCGAAAATTGATTCTTTACCCAACAGCTGGCGAGCCACAATATCGGCTCCAACCACCACAATCATACCCGGGAAAAGCACATTCAGATTAGCGGTCAGTTCCAGCAAAGCCAGCAAGGCAGCCAGTGGTGCTCTTAAAACCGCGCTCATCATGGCCAGCATACCAACAATGGCGTAGAAACCAACCGGACTGGTATCAAAACCAAACAAGCCCTGAACCGAAACACCCATAATTTGACCCAGCGCCCCGCCGATAATCAGAGACGGGCCTATCAGGCCACCCGGTAATCGAAAGCCAACCGAAACAGCCGTTGCCACCAGTTTACCCAGCATAAGCCCGAAAAGTGTGAGCAACGCCATTGGGCTGTTCAAAATGTGACTGAGTGTATCGTAACTGACACCCAGTATTTGCGGATAAGCTAATCCAATCAGTCCGGTTAGCAGACCGGCCAGGGTAAAGGCGGTTGAAGGTTTCCAGTTCTGTGCCAAACGACCGCTATGTTCAGTCAAACCGATAAAAACGGCAGCCAGCAGCCCGGTTGCCAGCCCCAGCAGCAGCAGTAAAAAAAGTTCGTAACGGGACACCATGGCCAAATCAGGTGCTATGGAGAATGAAGGTGTTGCACCATAAACGGCCTGACTGAGTATGGCGGCGACCACCGAGGCCGTGATAATGGGTATAAATCGATCCACGCGATAACGCACACCCAATACTTCAATAACAAAAACCACACCGGTCAGGGGTGTGTTAAAAGCCGCTGCTATAGCCGCTGCCGCGCCGCAGGCGGTTAAAGTAAAGGTATCCATATCGGTGGAGCGAATACCCACCTGTGTGCCGGCTGCCGCCCCCAAATGAACACTGGGGCCTTCGCGGTCAATAGAATGCCCGCCGATAATGGCAAAGGCCCCCGCGAAAAACTGGACAAGGGCATTGGACCAGGGCAAATCAGGCCGGCCTGTATGACGCATCTGGTGCACCACATGCACAATGCCAACCTTGCGCAAGGATTCCGGCAAACGGTTAAAAAGCAGCCCTAAAAGCAAACCACTGAGCAGTGGCAAAGCCAGGATACCCCACCAGGGCAAAGCCTCATAATTACCCAGTGCGCCTTCCGGTAAAAAACCTCTTTGCCCCTGTTCGATCACCCAGCGAAAAGAAAGCACCACCAGGCCTGCCAGCAGACCGGTGAGACTACCTAATAAAGTTAAACGAACAAGATCAGAACGCATGAGTGAACAAATAATAAACCCCGGATTAGCCGGGGTTTATCACTGAAATATATCCTGGGTAATATGACTGATATTCAAGCCTGTTATGTAGTGTTTGAACGAAAACGATTAAACCCTAAGAAAAACAATAATCTATATACTGTTCAGTGGACTAAAGATTATAATGCCTGTATCC
>JAHXHF010000174.1 GCA_025656895.1 gamma proteobacterium symbiont of Bathyaustriella thionipta | reverse complement strand
CTGTGTTCATCGTCTACCCTTTATTCAAAAGGATACACCCAATACCTTATGTAATTTCTAGAATCAAGCTGTTTTAAGCCCGATTGCCCTAGGGTAGATACAGGTTAAAGATGACGATACAGCCGCTAAATGGTAGTTTAGTCTGCCCATGCAAAACCACACCATCAAAACTTTTCTTTTATCTATTGTGGCCGGACTGCTGGCCGCCGCCGCTTTATTATGGTTATTTCCGGGCCTGAATTTCAATGACAAGCTGAATCGGCAGCCGGTTTCCTGGGCTGATTCGGTCAGCAAAGCCGCGCCCTCGGTGGTCAATATTTTCAGTGGCAAGCTGGAGTCGGTAGAAAACCCGATTACTGCACAGGATGTGCTGCGCCACCAGTTATTCGGCCAGCCTCTGCAAACCCAGCGTGAGCAACTGGTTACCAACCTGGGCTCCGGTGTCATTATTCGTTCTGATGGCCTGCTGCTGACCAATAATCACATCATCGCCCAGGCCGAGCAGGTTAAGGTGGTGCTGGCCGATGGCCGCAATGTCCCGGTGCGCCTGATTGGCACAGATCCGGAAACTGATCTGGCCCTGTTGCAAATACAGGCCGACAACCTGTCGGTGGCCCGCTTTGCCGACAACAAAAATCTACGTGTGGGTGATGTGGTGATGGCTATAGGCAACCCTTTCGGTGTGGGCCAGACCGTTACCCAGGGCATTGTCGGCGGCGAAGGACGCAACTCGCTAGGCATCAATACCTTTGAGAATTTTATTCAAACCGATGCTGCTATCAATCCCGGTAACTCGGGTGGTGCGCTGATCAATGCCTATGGCGAGGTTGTCGGAATCAATGCCGCTATTGTTTCCAAAAGTGGCGGTTCACAGGGTATCGGTTTTGCCATTCCGATTGATCTGGCTCTACAGGTAGTCGAAGCCTTGCTAAAAGACGGCCATGTGGTGCGCGGCTGGATTGGTATTCGCGGTATTCCGGTCACTCCCGATATACAAAAAAGCCAGCAATTGGCCGTTGATCACGGCATTCTGATTACCGCCATCAATCGTGCCGGCTCAGCCTATGCCGCCGGATTGCGCGCCGGCGATGTGATTACCCGGGTAGATGATCTGCAACCGCAAATCGGTCAGGGTTTGCTGGACTGGCTAAGCCAGAAAAAGCCCGGCGAAACCATTAATATTACTTATTATCGTGACGATAAATCTGCCAGTACAAAAACACAGGTTGAAGAACGCCCTATACCCTCTTCAGCGCTTTAACCCGGATGTTTCACCCGGGTTAACCATCGCCATAAACGCCGCCAGAACCCCAAAGGCTGCGCATTACCCTGGCAGATTAATTGTTGCTCCAGTGAGTCAAAGCCAGCCATTTGATGAGCGGCAAGTGACTCTTCTGAATCCACCCGATAGCCCTTTTTCTGCAGGACTCGCCGCACCACCTGTAAACGGTTTTCCTGCAGGGCTTGCTGTAATTGATCATCCATCAGCGTTGCAGATATTTATAAAATACCGACTCTATGGCCAGCAGATTATCCTTGAAAGCCTGCTTGGAGGTATCGGCATCATCCTTTACCTGTACAAAATGACGGCAACCCTGCTGCTGGCTCCAGTGAAATACCGGCTGTGCCATTTTTTTGAAACGCTCTATCGACAGAGTCTGCCCCGCTAATGCCAGCGCCCCCGGCATGGCTTTAACATCTGCCGCGCGCTCGGGAGGCCAGGCCGGCGTCACGCTAAAACCCTGTTGATGCAATTGAATATGATACAAATACTGAATGGAACCATCCTGACTGTCAGCCCAGCAGGGTGGGTGATCGACACCACCGGTACAGGCTTGCAGGCTTTTTTGCAGATAGACTAACTGCCCGCGCAGATCTTTTTGTTGCCGGACCGTTTCACGAAGCTGCCGCAGTGACTGTTCTACCGACTGCGCCGATACCGCGTTACCCCCCTGCTCACGCAGCAAAGCCAGCACCGCTTCACCCAGTTCAGCCGAAGATTGCTGCTGCTGAAATTGTTGATGGATGCGGCGGTTTTGTTGTTCGACCTGTACCAGTTTATCGGCCTTGTAGCGTACTTCCTGCAAACGGCTGAAAAACTCATCCAGTTCTTCCGGCGTGTGGCCGATACCGGCTTGTTGCAGCCGCGATAAAACAGATTCCTGCAAGGTCAGTTTTTTAAAGTTGCTATCCAGCAACTGTTGCTGGCGGCTGAGCTGCTGCTTGAGTTGCTGCTGCGTATCCTGCTGTTGCTGCAGATGGCGCTCATCCGCTTTCAATAATACGGCGGTAACAATCAACAGCAGAAAAAACAGCAGGAACACCAGTTCATTCAGCGTCATGCCCAGTAATGAAGTGCGGCGGCTTTCCGGTGTTTGCATAAGACGGCCGTTTCAACCTCGTTCCCACGCTCCCGCGTGGGAATGCATACCAAGCCACCAGTAACCACTGTGCCAGCCATGCAGTAAGATGGCCGGGGCATGGGTGGTTGGTTTTAAAGGCATCAACAAGTTACTAAGTCCGTATGCATTCCCACGCGGAAGCGTGGGAACGAGGAGATACCGTGGTTTTCCTGTATTTGCATCCAGCCAGCCTCTATTCTTTAAGCCGCTCACTGACATAGCGGGCAGCTTCTACAAAATGCCCGGATACCGCAGCCAGTGTTTGCTGGTATTCCTGCAACTGCTGTTGCAATTGTTGCTGGTTATTCTGCATGCTTTGAAGCAATTGAGCACTGTGGTCGGCAAAACCTTCGGCCAGATGATTCATATCACCACTGACCTGCTGGCCGGCCGTCAGATCCTGCTGCATGGTCTGCATCAGCGGATGCAGCAAAGCGCTGCTTTTTTGCAGCTGTTCCATAGACGTTGCCATTTGTTGCGACAAAGGTTGCACCTGAGCCACCATTGCATCCAGCGCTGCCGAAGTCTGTTGAGCATGGCCGGATTGTTGCGCCATACTTTCAACAGCCTGCTGCACCTGATCCGAGTACTGCATCATCTGCTGCACCAGTTGTAACAGCTTCAGCTGTGCCTTTTCACTGAGTTGCAATTGCGTATTCAGCCTGGCCACACCCTTGCCCGCCTGCCCCCAGTCATCGGCGGTCCGGGTTTGCTGTTGTGCCAGTTGTTGCAAGCCTTTTTGCACTTCATCCAGACGCAGCCCCAGCCGTTCCAGAGGTGCACCTATGGTTTCGGTGAGCAGGTCTTCGGGCAGATGTATGGCACTGATTCGACCGCGAAACTCGTCCACGGTTTGCTGCATGGCTTTGCCGGCATTGTCCACCGCATCCACCAGCCCCTGTAGCGCCTGTTGTGATTGTTGCTCAACCGTTTCTGATGACTGCTGTACGCCTTGCGAGGCCGTGCGCAGGGATTCCGAAAAAGTGGTTTGTATTTCTTCATTGACCGATTCCAGCCGCAAGCTGATATTACGCGCATTACGAGTCAGTTCAATGGCTGCCTGATCCAGCTCATTTTGCATTAACTTGCGCAACCCCGGTAGTTCCGACTGGAAAGTGTTAATCACAATACGCACCGCCAGTCCCACCACAGTAGTAGACAAGGCCAATGCAAAATTGCTCACCAACTGGCCAATATCCAGCGTTGCACCTGAGCCACCATTGCATCCAGCGCTGCCGAAGTCTGT
>JAHXHF010000386.1 GCA_025656895.1 gamma proteobacterium symbiont of Bathyaustriella thionipta | reverse complement strand
CTTTTTCAGGGTGCAGAGCTGTACAGAGCGGCTGCTGAAAAGCCGGATTTGGTTGAAAAATACGGTAAAGGTACGCCGGATGACTGGATGGAGCGGCGTGTATATACGCAGCTGCGTTTACTGGGAGTAGCCTTTATGTTGCTTATCAATATTGTTTTATTTGGTGTGGCCGGGCTTGCAATCTGGGCTGTACAGATGATGTGGATTCCGGTTTGGGCGGCGGGAGTTGTCAATGGTATAGGGCATTTTTGGGGGTATCGCAATTATCAATCAGCCGATGCCTCAACCAATATTGTTCCGTGGGGGCTCTTTATTGGTGGCGAAGAACTGCATAACAATCATCACGCCTTCCCCAGTTCGGCGCGATTGTCGTCCAAGTGGTGGGAGCTGGATATTGGCTGGATGTATATCCGGGTGCTGGTTTTTTTACGTTTGGCCCAGGTGCGTCGGCTTGCGCCTCGTTTAACCGTGCTGGAAAACAAGCAGATTATTGATATGGATACGGTGCAGGCGGTAGTGTTTGCGCGCATGCATGTGCTGTCACGTTATGTACGCAAGGTGTTGAACCCGGTATCGAAGCAGGCCTTTTGTGTGGACGGAAAAAAATGTAAAAAAGGCTATCGCCAGGCGCGTCGCTGGCTGGCGGGTCAAACCGAGGAGCTGGACCCGGGTGTGCGTCAGCGTCTGGAAATCCTGATGAAAGATAATGAGGCCCTGAGAACCGTTTATCAGTATCGGCAACGCCTGCAGGATATCTGGGAAAAGACAGCCAGCAGCCAGGAGCAGCTATTGCAGTCATTGCGTGACTGGGTGAGCCAGGCTGAAGGTAGCGGCGTTCAGGTGTTGCAGGACTTTGCCCATTCGGTGCGTGCTTACAGTCTGCCGGCAGTTAAAGCATAACTATCCGACAGACTTCTGGCCTCAGCCTCTCCGAATAAAATAAGTTATGGTAACTTTGCAAACCAGCGTTTTTTTGATCGGGTAGATTTCAGAGGAGGATTAGAGTCGTGCAGAATGAGGCAAGCATAAAAAACCCGCCATCAAGGCGGGTTTTTTATGGATGGTAAGTCAGGATCGGCTTTATTTGATCTTGGCTTCTTTATACATGACATGCTGGCGAGCTTTGGGATCGAATTTTTTTATCTCCATTTTGCCAGGCTGATTACGTTTATTCTTGGTGGTGGTGTAGAAATGTCCGGTGCCGGCACTGGAAACCAGTTTGATTTTATCTCTCATGATCTGCTCCCTTTAGAATTTTTCGCCGCGAGCACGCATTTCAGTAATGATCGTGTCGATGCCTTTTTTATCAATCAGGCGCATGCCGCTGGCGGAAACGCGCAAACGAACCCAGCGATTTTCACTGGCTACCCAAAAGCGATGATGGTGTAAATTAGGCAGAAAGCGGCGTTTGGTTTTGTTGTGAGCATGGGAGACATTGTTCCCTGAAATGGGGCGTTTTCCCGTAACCTGGCAGACCCTTGACATCGTCAAATCCTCAAAAATATTATGGTTGGCTGTTCTTTTATGGCCGTTCCGAGCCAAATAGCCGCCCTTTATAGCAAATGATGCGGCCTAAAGCAAGCCAAGCTCTGCCATAGAAGTGCAATGACTGGCACCCACAACCAGATGATCCAGCACTCGAACATCGATTAATTGCAAGGCCTCGCTGAGGCGGCGGGTGATGGCCTGATCCGCGCCGCTGGGTTCGGCTACACCGGACGGGTGGTTGTGGGCAAATATGACCGCCGCAGCATTGTGGTGTAAGGCACGGCGCACAACTTCGCGAGGATGTACGCTGGTACTGTCAATGGTGCCGTTAAACAGGGTTTCAAAGCAAATAACACGATGCCGTGTATCCAGAAACAGGCAGGCAAAAACTTCATGTGGCAGATGGCCGATGCAACTGCGCAGGTAATGGCAGGTATCGGCCGGGTTGCTTAAAGCCTGACTGTGTTCGATGCTACATTCAAGGTGTCTCCGACCCAGCTCAAGAGCGGCCTGGAGTTGAGCGTATTTAGCGGTTCCCATGCCTTTGATGCGGCAGAACTGCCCGGGGGATGCGCGTAGTAAAGGCCTGAGTCCGTCAAATTCAGTTAGCATGTTGCGCGCCAGATCAACGGCCGTCACGCCGGGTATGCCAACCCGCAGAAAAATGGCCAGCAGCTCGGCATCCGATAAAGCCTGTACGCCCTGCTTGAGTAGTTTTTCTCTGGGCCGCTCATCGGCAGGCCAGTCGGTAATCGGCATACGCCCTCCGTGGCGAATAAAAACCGTTTCGATGAGCATAAACAGGGGGTGGAAAATATGCAAACAGCGGCAAGCTCGGATAAACTGCGGGTTAATTATGGGAAATCTTGCAGATAAACAGATTATCGTCGGAGTGACCGGCGGTATTGCCGCTTATAAAACGGCTGAACTGGTGCGTCAATTACGCCGCGCGGGGGCGCAGGTGCGTGTAGTGATGACAGCGGCCGCACAGGCTTTTGTTACGCCATTAAGTTTTCAGGCTTTGTCAGGACATCGTGTGTACTGCGACATGCTGGATACGGAACATGAATCTGCCATGGGGCATATCGAGCTGGCCCGTTGGGCACATTGTTTGTTGATTGCACCAGCCAGTGCCGACTTCATTGCGCGTATCGCACATGGGCATGCCAATGATTTGCTGTCTACCTTGTGTTTGGCGACGCCGGCGGATCTTTTCATTGCGCCTGCCATGAATCAGCAAATGTGGCGAAATGCTGCCGTACAGGACAATATTGATATACTGAAAAAAAGAAATCTGCGTATCCTGGGGCCGGCAGAAGGTGAGCAGGCCTGTGGTGATACAGGACCGGGAAGAATGCAGGAGCCTTTTGAACTACTTGAGGCTCTGTCACTTGCAAGTGCTTCTGAAAGCCCTTTGCAGGACTGCAAGGTATTGATTACGGCCGGTCCCACGCAGGAGCCGATTGACCCGGTACGTTTTATCAGCAATCGCAGTTCAGGCAAAATGGGCTATGCGCTGGCACAAGCCATGCGTGACCGGGGGGCGCAGGTAGTGCTGGTATCAGGCCCGGTTTCTCGGCCACCGCCGCCGGGTATTGATGTGATCGCGGTGCGAACAGCAGAAGAGATGTACCAGGCCGTTATACAGGCATTAGCTGGAGTGAACATCTTTATAGGTTCTGCAGCAGTGGCCGATTACACTCCTGCGCAACAGTATGCAGAAAAAATAAAAAAAAACGGTTCCGTACTTGAGTTGGATTTGCGCCCTACAAAAGATATTCTGGGCAGCGTGGCCACTTCTGCCGCACCTCCTTTTACGGTCGGCTTCGCAGCTGAAACCACTCAGTTGGAAAAATACGCGCGCGGCAAGCTGGAAAACAAGCAGATTGATATGATTGCAGCCAATCAGGTGGGTACTGGGCGGGGTGGCTTCTACAGCGATGAAAACAGCCTGCTGGTTATTTGGAAAGGAGGCAGCCAGGTATTTGCTATGCAGAATAAAGTGAGTCTGGCGCAAAGACTCGCAGATTTAATCGTGGAACGCTATGATGAGCATAAAATAAGCGGCAGTTTGTAACCTGAAGTTTCACTGAAATCCAAATCAACCTGACAGTCAGCCATCAAGCCACCATACGCAAAAGCAGTGAAACAAAATCTTTTTCCCG
>JAHXHF010000064.1 GCA_025656895.1 gamma proteobacterium symbiont of Bathyaustriella thionipta | reverse complement strand
AGCCATTTTCTTTCTCCCATCAAGTTGATAGGAGTATTATCCTACAGGTGGTGGCTCAGTAGCTGAGCCTTAGGGGTAATCAGGAAAAAGTTTGGTGGCTATGCTGCGCCCTCTTCTGAAGGATGGCTTAAAACTGTTCGCAAAGCGCTTGGCATGTCAGGGTCTCAACTGGCAAAACGTTTAGGCGTTACCAAAGGGCGTATTTCACAAGTGGAATCGGCCGAGTTGTCTGGAAGTACCACACTGAAAAGCATGCAAAATATGGCTCAGGCTATGAATTGCCGTTTTGTTTATGCGGTTATTCCTGAAAAAGAGATTGAAAGTGTGATCAGGGATCGCGCTCTATTAAAGGCTAAAGAACAGATCAAAGCGGCTTCCACACAGATGGCACTTGAAGCGCAGGCATTGAGCGACGAACAGCTTGCTTTTGAAGTGGATCGCCTTGCCTCTGAGATTATCGAGAAAATGCCCTCTGATTTATGGAATGAATAATGAGCTATGGCCTGGATGAACCCGAGGGCGCAACACCTCTTGATCCTGATGAAAAGGAAGGGCTCCGCTTTACCCACATTATAACCAGAGGCGAGCTGGATCAGTTAGAGCAGGCTAACATCGTGGAAGGCTTGCAGTGGCTTAAAAAGCAAAAGAACACAGATATTTTGAGCGAAGGATTTGTCTGCGATCTGCACAAACGATTATTTGGACAGGTCTGGACATGGGCGGGTACTTTTCGTAAAACGGGAAAAAATATTGGGGTTGACCCGATACAAATCGCCATTCAGTTGCGACAGCTATTCGATGATACACGCTACTGGATGGAACATGAGACCTATCCGTCCATAGAAATTGCGGCGCGCGTTCATCACAAGCTGGTATTAATCCATCTGTTTCCGAACGGCAATGGTCGCCATGCTCGTATTATGACGGATGCGCTACTCATCAATTGTATGGGCAAACCTGCAATTGATTGGGCAGGAGTCTTCAAATTAGCAGCTCATGAATGAGTGCCGTAATATATATTGCGGCACTCAGAGCCACTGACAAACATGATTTTAGCAAACTGCTTGATTTTGTCGGTGCGTAACATTTCTGATCAGGTAAAATGATGCACTTTTCGGGCTAAGGTCTGAAAACAGTGATTTTAAATATGGCGACAGATTTGAGTGCAACACAGGTTATCCGGCTATGAGTGACAGCAATTTTCTTAACGAAATCAAGCGTAGGCGCACCTTTGCTATCATCTCTCACCCGGATGCCGGTAAAACCACGCTGACCGAAAAGCTGCTGCTGTTCGGTGGTGCCATTCAGCTGGCCGGTTCGGTCAAGGGCCGCAAGGCGGCGCGTCATGCCACTTCCGACTGGATGAAAATGGAGCAGGAGCGCGGTATTTCGGTGACCTCTTCGGTGATGCAGTTTCCGCATGGTGATGCGATTATTAACCTGCTGGATACACCGGGACATGAAGATTTCTCGGAAGACACCTATCGCACCCTGACCGCGGTGGATTCGGCGCTGATGGTGATCGATGTGGCCAAAGGCGTGGAAGCCAGAACGGTCAAGCTGATGGAAGTTTGCCGTTTGCGTGATACGCCTATTCTGACCTTTATCAACAAGCTGGATCGTGAAGGGCGCGACCCCATTGAGATCATGGATGAGGTCGAGGAAGTGCTGAAAATCCGCTGCGCGCCGGTTACCTGGCCGATTGGCATGGGCAAACGCTTCAAGGGCGTGTTTGACCTGCGCACCGGGCGCACGCATCTGTTCAGCGCCACGCATGGCGGCAAAATTGCTGAAGGCGAGGTGATTGAGGGGCTGGATAACCCGCGTCTGGATGAGGTGCTGGGCGATATGGCGGAAGAACTGCGCGAAGAGATTGAACTGGTGCGCGGTGCCAGCCATGAACTGGATCTGGAAGCTTATGCCAAAGGCGAGCTGACGCCGGTATTTTTTGGTTCGGCCATCAATAATTTTGGTATTAAGGAATTGCTGGATGCTTTTGTGCTGTATGCGCCAGCACCGCGCGCACGTGAAGCGCAAGAGCGGCTGGTGAAGCCGGAGGAAGAAAAATTCAGCGGCTTTGTATTTAAGATTCAGGCCAATATGGATCCGGCACACCGTGACCGGGTGGCCTTTTTGCGCGTTTGTTCGGGCACTTATCAGGCCGGCATGAAAATGAAGCATGTGCGTCTGGGCAAGCAGATTCAGGTCAGTAACGCGCTTACTTTTCAGGCGGCCGAGCGCAAACATGTTGAACATGCCTGGCCGGGTGATATTATCGGCCTGCATAATCATGGCACCATCCAGATTGGTGATACCTTTACTCAGGGTGAGAATCTGAAATATCAGGGTATTCCATATTTCGCGCCTGAATTATTTCGCCGCGTGGTATTGAAAGACCCGCTGCGGATGAAGGCGCTGAGCAAAGGCGTATTGCAGTTGTGCGAAGAAGGCGCCACACAGGTATTTCGCCCGCTGCGCAATAATGATCTGATTCTGGGTGCGGTGGGTGTACTGCAGTTTGAAGTGGCCGTGCAGCGCCTGAAGGATGAATATAAGGTAGAGGCCATGGCCGAGGCCATCAGTATTCAAACAGCGCGCTGGGTCATCTGTGATGATGACAAGCTGTTACAGCAGTTTCGTACCAAAGCGTATGCCAATCTGGCCATTGATGGTGACGAGCAACTGGTTTATCTGGCGCCGACACGGGTTAATCTGCAGCTAACGGAAGAACGCTGGCCGGATATCCGGTTTGTGGCCACCCGCGAGTTATAAACACAGGAGAAAAACGAGTGAAAACCGAAAAAATCGAGCAACTCATCAAAGCGGGCATCCCCGGCTGTGAAGTGACGGTGAGCGGTGATGGGCAGCATTTTGAGGCGCGGGTAATCAGCGCGGAATTTGCCGGCAAAGCCCCGCTGGCCAAACAGCGTATGGTCATGGCAGCGGTTAAGGAACAGATCAATAGCGGCGAGCTGCATGCCATCAGCATAAAGACCGAAGTTCCCTAAAAAAATTTGTTGGCATTTAATTAAAAGTTATGAGAGAATCCCGAAGGACTGATTGCCACATCAGGTAATAGTCGAGCCACGGCAGCATTATTACGATGTTTTGCCGAATTATTTTGTTATATGTGAGAGAGTAGATAGATATGTCAGAGCAAGTTACCGGTACCGTCAAATGGTTTAACGATTCAAAAGGTTTCGGCTTTATTGAACGTGAAGGCGGCAAGGATGTTTTCGTTCATTTCAGCGCTATTAATGGTGGTGGACGTCGCACATTGACGGATGGTCAGCAAGTGACCATGGAAGTTGTTGATGGCCAGAAAGGTCCTCAGGCAGAGAACGTTACCCCGCTCTGATTGTTGATTAATCACTTTCAGAGAATTTAAAAAGCAGCTGCGGTAACGCAGCTGCTTTTTTTATGCCTGCGGCAAGGACATTTTTGCAAACCGCAGGCTGGATTCGGCCTGAAAATACAGATTCTGATAGAAATTACATTTTTGTGCTCAGCCAGTCGGCACAGACCCATCTGACCAGGATAGAATGATGCAGCATTATAAAAAAATACTTGTAACTACTCAGCGAAAATAACACAAAAAAGTGCTTGACACGATTTTAGCGTTATTTTTACTTTTTTAATTGCGCAACTGGCGACCCCC
>JAHXHF010000214.1 GCA_025656895.1 gamma proteobacterium symbiont of Bathyaustriella thionipta | reverse complement strand
ATTCCTCGAAACTGGAAGAAGAAATTTGCCACTGATCCGCTGAGGTCCGATCTGTATTGGATCAAAAATAAGGGGTGAATGACCGCTTACTTTTTTGCAACGCATATACAATTCGACCAGTGGAAAATACAACGGTGTATCCACCGTAATATGTCCCAGCCCCATATGCTCATTGGCTTTTTTCTTCAACTCAAAAACCGTATCACGCAAAAAAGCGATCTGTACCGAATAATTCGGGTCTCCCGGGTCGGTCAATAATTCCAGCAACTCCACATAAGTCAGCAACCAGTAGGGGATTTCCAGATCATTCGCATTCAGGCTGCGCACCTTGTCGGGCGGAAAGGGTGAATGAGATTGTGCGTCAAATTCATTGAAACTGTATTCGCCATGCAGATCCAGCAATACAATATGCGCATTTGGCATGGCATTCAGCGCCGATTGAATCAAACTGGTCACCGTCCAGGACTTGCCCGAACCGGATTGCCCCAGAATCGCCAGATGACGACCGAACAAAGCATCCGGATCAAGAAAAACCGGCATGGACTCAAACGAGCTCAGATATCCCACCTTATAGCCGGCCTCATTGTATTGACCCAGCATGCCAGACAACTGTTCCGCCTTGAGCAAGTGCACCTCGGCACCGGTAGTCGGATAATGCTTTACCCCACGCTCAAAACCACCATCGGGCTTAACTTCGCCCAGTGGAATTAATGTGAAATGTCGAATCAGTTCGCCATCTTCGGCCTCTTCCTGCCACATACTGTTGACCATCACCAGCAGCTTGATATCAGCCGCCGCAACAGCCAGGTATGAGCCAATCTGCCCCACGATGACATGATCATTTCCCAGCTGTACTTCCACCATAAAGCCATCTTTTTCACTGATGGCCCGGGCTTCAAATTCATCCCCGTTAATGCGGGTAATAAAAGCAATGCGTGTATTGTTCTCATCAATCATGTTTAATTTCGTCTTTATTCCCTGTTATACCCGCAAAGATAGCACAGCCTGCCGCAGGCTGTGCTTTCAGCAACCATATAATTGCCGATTAAAGACCGATTAAAGGACAGCCTGCTATGCCACAAAATGATTCTTTACAAGAACTGAATAAACGTCTGAAGCTATTTGCAGCCGAGCGCGACTGGGAACAGTTCCATTCCCCCAAAAACCTGTCCATGGCGCTGATTGCCGAATGCGCCGAGCTGGTGGAACATTTTCAATGGCTGACGGAAGAACAAAGTTATCAGCTGAATGAGTCCAAACAGGAAGAGGTAGCGCTGGAAATGGCGGATATTCTGATTTTTCTGCTGCGCTGTGCCGAACGTCTGGATATTGATGTAGTGGATGCCGCCTGGCGCAAACTGGCTATAAACGAAAAACGCTTTCCTGTAGACAAGGTACGTGGCGATGCGCGCCGTGCTACAGAATACAGCCACAATTCGAAAAAAGACAAAGCCTGAAAACAGCTGACAAAGTCATTATGAGGAAGGTTTTTACCTGAATCCGCATCTTCAGGGCGGATACAGGGTGTATGAACTTGTTTTCACAGTGGAATTAAAAAATCTTAGCTTCACCCATCGGTTAAGCGGGCATTTTTTAAACCGCTGTGGAATCAAGAGCATGCGCACTGTGCCATCATGAAGGTACGGATTCAGGTTTTATCCCTGCGCGGCAAAAAACGCCAGCGGCTGGATGAGCGCCGGCGAGTCTCGCCCACCATGGCTTCCGCCTGACTGGCTACCAGAATCGCTTCCGGCACGCGCGCGCGAATCGCGGCTGACAGGTGCAGACAAATACCCGGCGAGGGACGCACACTGATCCACAACAGGTTCAGTTTGAGGTTCAAATCAGCAAACTCCACCTGTTCACCATACACAGCCAGTGCCCGTTGAATATCCTGCAGGGTTTGTTGCAGCCGCGAACCTGGCTGTTCACGCAATCTGGGTATCAGCATCATGAAATCGGTCAGGCTGCTGCCATCGGACGCTGTTTTCGGCACACGTTTCCACAAAGGCTCACCGGCTACCAACCTTACACCCGGCTGCAAACTGAAATTTTCAGGTTTCGACATACCTGGTAAGACTAGCACAGGCCGGGGACGGGTGCCGGAGGCAGCCTCATCTGGAATCGGCAAGAATATCCTGCAAACGCCGCTTCAGGACAGCCGTGCCCAGCTTACGCAACTGTTTCTGATTACGCAGCGGGATTTTTTCAGGGTTCTTGTATGCGCTTAAAGCAAGCTCCATATCGGCTTCACGCAACAGGTGCAGCATGGGCCAGGGTGAACGGTTGCTGTAGTTGGCCGCATCATCCGCTGTGGCTTGCGCAAAACAATACTGCGGGTGAAAACTGGCCAGCTGCACAATACCCTGCAGGCCGGCATCCAGCAGTGCCTGTTCACATTGAGCCACAAAGTCCAAGTAACTGCCAAAGTCATGCAGTCCATCGGGAAAAATGGCAAAGCCGGTGGTATTACGCTGCGGGTCGCTTTCCACAAAATCCAGCAGGGTCGCCAGAAAGCCCTGATACAGGACAGCAAAATCATCACCCTCAACAACCTTGTATGAAATACGCTCTTCTGCATAAACCGGCCTGGCGAAAGGACACAAATTTAGATGTATAACATGCTGTTCAATCCACTGCCGGGTTTGTCTGATGATTGTTTCGCTCACTTTTCCGTGACCACGACCTTTTGCCCCAGGCGCACTTCTCCCGCTCCATCCGCAATCAGGTTTTGTCCGAACCAGATTTTGTTATCCCAGCGGCGGTAACTGGCCAGCGTTTTCAGTGGTTCGCTGCCGCGCACGCCCGTATCCGGGTCTACGCTGGGAATTACGCAGCGGGAACAGGGCTTGACCACACGAAAATGAGTATCCCCCAGCGATATTCCGCTCCAATGGTCTTCGGCATGCGCCGGCGCGCCACTGACGACCAGATTAGGACGGAAACGGCGCATTTCCACAGGAGAAGACAAACGGCTGTTCAATTCATCCAGTGAACCCTGGCCGATCAGCAGCAGCGGAAAGCCATCGGCAAAGCCTACTTCATCATGCGGCTGTGCGTACTGCGGGTCAACCCGGCGCTGTTCGGTATCGGCTATTTGCACCAGTTCACAATCCGTCTGCAACAAGTGGCTGAACCAGTTGGCTGCCGTCTTTCCACAGCGTATGGCCTCGCAATCATCGTTCCACACGCGTACCTTGCGGGTTTCACCCGCCCCGTTCAATGGAACTGCCAGCGGACTGGCATCGGCCCAGGACAGAATCAGTTCATTAGCGCTCAGGGCTGTATGAATCAGCGCCATACGCGGACATTGTCTTTGTGTCAGAAAACGGCCGTCACTGTCTACCAGCATCCAGCGCCGGTCATAGCGCAGCCCGCGCCTATCCAGTTCACAGCGGTCCAGTGTTATGCCAGCCGCCGATTTGAGAGGATAGATATTGATCTCAGTCAGAAGGTATTCGCTATTCATGGAATCCGGCCACCGTTCAAAGTAAAAAAATGTACACTATACGTAAACTACAGAACACGGAAGCTCATCCTAACATGCCAAAACCCGCTTACTCTGTAAACCGCTGCTGGATTTACCGCAGCAGTAACAAAGCTGAAGTTTCACTGAAATCCAAATCAACCTGACAGTCAGCCATCAAGCCACCATACGCAAAAGCAGTGAAACAAAATCTTTTTCCCG
>JAHXHF010000135.1 GCA_025656895.1 gamma proteobacterium symbiont of Bathyaustriella thionipta | reverse complement strand
GACCCTATCATCAGCATTAGATGCTCGAATTACAGCGTGGCGCTCTGGTGGGCAGTGTTCAGCCTGCCTTTAATGCTCTATGTACCTGAACCCGCAGCCACGGCTCAACAGGATTGTTTATGGGCGGGCATAAAATCGTCGCTGAGTGAATTGCGCCATACCTTGATCCATATGCGCCAAATGCGTCCGGTCTGGCTGTTTCTGCTGGCCTACTGGTTGTATATTGATGGTGTCAATACGGTCATCCGCATGGCGGTGGACTATGGTGCAGCATTGGGTTTTTCCAACAATGATCTGATTGCGGCCTTGCTCCTGACCCAGTTTATCGGCTTTCCGGCTACGATTGCATTCGGCTGGCTGGGACAGCGTTTAGGCGCTAAAAATGGAATTTTTGTGGCGATTGCAGTTTATCTTATAATCATTCTATGGGCCTCACAGATGCAACAGGTGTATGAATTTTATGCGCTGGCCGTTGCCATTGCACTGGTACAGGGCGGTATTCAAGCACTCAGTCGTTCTTATTACAGTCGCCTGATTCCGCTGCAGCGCACAGCCGAATTTTATGGTTTTTATAACATGCTGGGGAAATTTGCCGCCGTACTGGGGCCGGTCATGATGGGGGCTGCGGCCTTTATGCTGGGCGATAGCCGCTATTCAATTCTGGTGCTGGCCGTGTTTTTTGTGCTGGGTGGCTGGTTGTTGTCAAAAGTTAATGAGCCTACGCAAAAAAATAAACACTAACTGAGCAGGAAGTCGATATGGCTGATGTAATTAAAGAACTTGCAGAAAAAGGTATTCATGCGTGGGGTTCAGACGAGCTCACTACCCATGAAAAACATTTAACACGTTACTTCTCTAGAGAATATGCAAATCTTCCCGATAGTAAAGTAGATAAAAAGCAATGGGATATTTTGTTACAGCAGATTCATGAGGCCACAGATATTTTTGAAAATACTGAGCGTTTGATGGATGAGCATTACGATATGCCATTTAGCATGTTCCATGCTTTTCTGGATCAGAAGTTTCTTTCTTACACTATTGGATATTATGCTGAGGACCCTGAAAGTATTCGTAAAAGTGATTATTCACTGGAGCAAGCTCAAGCTCAGAAATTCAAACTTGCGGTCAATCGATCAGGTGTACAGGCAAGTGATAAAGTTCTTGATCTTGGCTGTGGGTTCGGGCCTCTTGAAACCTGGTTTTCACAGAACTTCGAGGCAATGGATATCACGGCTTTAACACGTAGCAGTGTACAGGCTGATTACTTGCGCTCACATATTGTGAATACATACTCTGACATGACTTCCGGGAAAATTCATGTTGCAGAGATGGATTTTAATGAATTTGCAGACCAGGCTATTGATGATGAACCTTATGATGTGATTTTTGCTATTGGTGTTGTAGAACATATCTCAGATATACGCTCAGCTTTTAGTCGTATTGCCAGCTTGTTAAAACCCGGCTGGCGCTGTTTTATTAATATGATTGTTTCAAAGCCTGCGTTCCCGAATTTTATGGATTCAGAGCAAACTCTGGTAGGCAGGTATTTTCCGGGTGGTAAAGTTTGGCCCTTTGAGTTTGTCCCTTTTGTTGCTAAGCCGGACTTGAATCTTGTCAATAAATGGTACCTCAATGGGATGAATTACTGGCGAACATTGGATATGTGGCATCGAAATTATTGGAATAATATGTCCAGGCTGTATCCAGAGGTATTAGATACATCTGCGGTAGACTACTGGAATAAATATTTTGTATACGCAAAGGCGGCTATGTTTGGTCCTTTAGAGGGACAAGTGTACGGGGTAGGACATTATGTTTTTGAGCGCCCTGCAAAAATATAAAATCAATATATCAGGTGTTATTTGATGCGAATAGTAAAACAGCATTTTGACCGCCGAATGCGAATGAATTTGAAATCGCATAACGGATTATTGATTTTTTGGGTTTATTGGGAACGTAGTCGAGGTCACAATTCTCGCCGGCTTGGGTGAAATTGATTGTAGGAGGGATTATTGAAGTACGGATTGCTTCAATGGTTGCGATAGCCTCCATTGCGCCTGCTGCACCAAGAGTATGTCCATGCATGGATTTGGTTGAAGAAACAGCTAATTGTTCCGCATGATTACCGAAGGCTATGTGTATGGCTTTTGTCTCTGTAGCATCATTGACAATCGTACCAGTACCGTGGGCATTAATGTAATCAATGTCTTTCGAGTCCAGCTGGGCATCTTTCAGCGCTGCCAGCATGGCTTTAGCGGCTCCTTGAGCGGATGGTAGAGTGATGTGGCTGGCATCTGATGACATGCCTATTCCTGCCAGATAGCCTTTGATGTTTGCATTTCTAGCTTTGGCATGTCTTTCTGACTCCAATACAATGATGCCGGCACCTTCTCCCAGTACTAAACCGGATCTATTCTCGCTAAATGGTCTACACGTATCTTTGCTGAGAATACGTAATGCTTCCCATGCTTTAGTTAGCCCATAGGTGAAAGGTGCATCTGTACCCCCAGCAATGGCAACATCAGCAATTCCAGCTCGAATCATCAATGCCGCCTGAGCAATAGCATGGGCAGCAGAACTGCAAGCGCTGGTCACTGAGAAAGTGGGCCCTTGAATATCCAAAAGTATACTGGTCTGGCATGATGCAGCACTCGGCATACCTTTGGGTATTGTTAGCGGATGGACACGCTTGCGCTTTTGCACATAAAGTTTCTGATAGGTTTCTTCATCGGTATGTTTTCCGGCACAGCCGGTTCCAATAACAGCTGCAGCATTCTGAAGATGGCCTGAGGTCAATCCTGCATCAGCAATGGCTTCACGTCCCGCAACTACAGCATATGTCGAGAATGGATCAAGTAGCGCTAACTGTTCTTGAGTGAAGTGGCTGGCAGGATCAAAATCGGTGATGTATGCACCGGGATAAGTCCCGGATTCTCCCTGTTTACTAATGGCTCCAATACCACGGCTAAGCTTACTGGTGAAGCCACTAGCATTCAAAGATAATGCACTTATACATCCAGTTCCTGTAATGGCAATCATCGGTATAATTACTATTATTTCAACAGCTTGTCGGTAGTTTTGATGATATCATCAACCGTCACGATGGACTGTATCTGGTCATTTGGGATTTCTATATTTAACGCTTCTTCAATTTCATAGGCTATAGTGATGGCATCAAGGGATGTAACACCTAGCTCTTCAAGAGGGGTTTCTAATGAAATACAGGAAGAATCCAGCATTTTATGAGTTGCAATTATGTTGATAATTTGTTGCTTTTGGGCATTTTCCATAAGTTATCCTTACTTGTCGAAGGAACAATCAGACGTGCACCAGTCTTCGATAATAGCTATGTCTCTACTTTTCTTTATCAGGAAATGACGTTGATTAAAAAATAGCGATAGCATAGCCAGGTTGATGTCTTCCAAAGCTAATAATCCCATTCAAGCAGAGCGAGAGCAAGCATTTATTAGGCTGTTTGTGACCGTGATCGTGCTGCTTTATTTGTTTTTTTTCAAAAACAGTCATCCTGATTCTGGGGCAGAAATTGGTGAACTATTGATATTGTTTGCCGCGTTACTGGTTTTTTCTGTTGTTATGTACCTTCTGATCATTGGGGGGATTGCCTCACCTGCAGTTCGACGTATAACAGGTATTAGCGTTGATAACACGGTTATTGGCTATTTAGTGTCCGGCAGAAAACTCGCTATTTTCGAGGGGCTATGACCCCGCCCGCCGTCGAATTCAGTCAATTGCCTGCATTTTTGGC
>JAHXHF010000037.1 GCA_025656895.1 gamma proteobacterium symbiont of Bathyaustriella thionipta | reverse complement strand
CCCAAGGCTTGCTTATGTTGCACTACGTACACCTCCAATGCCTCAGCGGTTGTTGAGCATGGCTGAGCCATGGGGGTAATCAGGAAACTATTTGAAGCGATCAATCAAGGATTCCGCAATCATGCAACACAGTCTCTACCTGACCACCGCCGAAGCGCATAGCGGCAAAGCCATTGTACTGCTCGGTCTGCTGGAATGGCTGCATCGGCACAGTCACAACATCGGCCTGTTTCGTCCGGTTATTCAGCAATCGCCGCAACAGGATCGTTTTATCCAACTGGCCATGAGCCGCTACGAACTGCCGCACAGCCCTGAATCTGCTTATGGCTACAGGCTGCAGGAAGCCATGCAGCTGATTTCGGAAGACAACAGCAAACAACTGCAGGAAGGTATTTTACAACGCTATAAAGCGCTGGAAAGCCAGTGCGACAGCGTCATTTGCGTAGGCACCGATTTTGGTTTTGCCAGCCCCGCGCTGGAACTGGATTTTAATATTGAAGTATCCCGCCATCTGGGCGCGCAGGTCATACTGGTGAGTAACGGCCTGGGGCGTAGCATGCACGACAATATCGAAATCATACAGACACTGTTGCGCGCTATTCACAAACGTGGCGGCTCCCTTCTGGGGGGCTTCATCAACCGGGTTGATCCCGACCTGTTGCAGAACCTGAAGCAGCAGCTGCAAACATTGAATTCACCCGCTTCACACTGGTTCTGCCTGCCGGAAGAAGCCACGCTGGAACACCCCACGCTCAGCGATCTGGTACGCACTCTGGGTGCGCGGCGCATACTCGGGCAGGATGAGGATCTGCATCGTGAAATTCGTGGCATCAAGGTTGCGGCCATGCAAATTCCCAATTATCTGGAACACATCCATGAAGGCGATTTGATCATCACCCCCGGTGATCGGGCCGACATTCTGCTGGGCAGCATTGCCGCCTATCGTTCCAGCCATTACGCGCAAATATCCGGACTGCTGTTAAGCGGAGATTTATCACCGGCCGCCTCGGTGCAAAAACTGTTGAACGGACTGCAGGAAATTCCCCTGCCGATACTGCAGGTAGCCAGCGACACTTTCGATACGGCCATGGCCGTGGGACGCATACAGCCGGAATTGTGTGCCGATAATCCGCGCAAACTGGCCGCCGCGCTGGGATTGATGGAAACCCATACCGACCTGCAAAGCATGCTTGCACCTTTGCAGATGCAAAATACCCGCCGCGTCACCCCGCTGATGTTTGAATACGAACTGCTGCAACGCGCGCGCAGCGACAAACAGCACATCGTACTGCCGGAATCCAGTGATGACCGTATTCTGCGTGCGGCTGAAATTCTATTGCTGCGTGAAGTGGTACAAATCACCCTGCTGGGTGATCCGGCCCAGGTTGCCACTCGCAGCGCCGAACTGGGATTGAATCTGCAAGCGGCAAAAATTGTTGACCCGCTTACTTCGCCCTGGCGCAAGGAATTTGCCGATATTTATTACGACTTACGCAAACACAAAGGCATCTCGCAACAAATGGCTTTTGATGCCATGGCCGATGTCAGTTATTTTGCCACCATGATGATTCAGCAAGGTTATGCCGACGGCATGGTATCCGGCGCCGCGCACACCACCCAGCACACCATCAGGCCGGCTTTTGAAATAATCCGTACCCGCGCCGGCGCATCACTGGTTTCCAGCGTGTTTTTCATGTGCCTGCCGGACAAGGTTCTGGTGTACGGCGATTGCGCCATCAATCCGGAACCGAATGCCGGACAACTGGCTGATATTGCCATTGCCTCGGCCGACACGGCCGCCGCTTTCGGTGTGGAGCCACGGGTGGCTCTGCTGTCTTATTCCACCGGCACATCCGGCAAGGGCGAAGAAGTGGATAAAGTGCGTGAAGCCACCCGTATTGCTCAAAGCCTGCGCCCGCAACTGGCGCTGGACGGCCCCGTTCAATACGATGCCGCGGTTGACCCCGGCGTGGCCGCCAGCAAGCTACCCGACAGCTCAGTGGCCGGACGCGCTACGGTGCTGATTTTTCCAGACCTGAATACCGGCAACAACACCTACAAAGCGGTGCAGCGTTCTTCCGGCGCGGTCGCCATCGGCCCGGTATTGCAGGGATTGAATAAGCCGGTCAATGATCTCAGCCGGGGCTGTACGGTAACCGACATCATCAACACGGTTGCCATTACCGCCATTCAGGCGCAACAGAACGGCACACAAGAATGAGCCATGCCACGCAACTTATACTGGTAATCAATTCGGGCAGCTCTTCTATCAAATACCAGCTGTTTGATATGCAGCAGCAACACGCGCTGGCCATCGGTCTTGTCGAGCGTCTGGGAGAAGCGCAATCACGCCTCAAACAACGCTATCTGCAAAATGGTCAGTGGCAGGAAACCCTGCAAACGCAAACCATTGCCGACCACGCGGCCGGTCTGGGTCTGATTGGCGAATCACTGCGTCACTGCCACGCGCTGAGTTCCCGACAGGGCTTGTACGCCATCGGCCACCGCGTGGTGCATGGCGGTGAACGCTTCCGCCAACCCGCACTGATTGATAGCGATGTCATCGAAGGCATTCGTGACATGATTCCACTGGCGCCCCTGCACAACCCGGCCAATCTGACCGGCATTGAAGTCACCCGCCGGCAAATGCCGGATGTACCACAGATAGCCGTTTTCGATACCGCCTTTCATCACACGCTGCCAGCGCACGCCAGCCACTACGCATTACCGCGCAAACTGTGCCAACAGCAGCATATTCGCCGCTACGGTTTTCACGGCACCTCTCACGCCTATGTCTGCCGGCAAGCGGCACAGATACTGCAAAAACCCATACAATCACTCAATCTCATCAGCCTGCATCTGGGTAACGGCTGCAGCGCCGCCGCCGTACAGGGCGGGCAATGCATAGATACCAGCATGGGCATGACGCCGCTGGAAGGGCTGGTCATGGGCAGCCGTTGCGGTGACATTGATCCTGCCATCATTTTTTATCTGGCGCGCCACACCGGCATGAGCCTGAATGAAATCGAAACCCTGCTGAACCAGCAAAGCGGGCTGCTGGGTCTGGCCGGAATCAGCGATATGCGCGAAATCCTGACACGCGTTGATGAGCAGGATAAAGCCGCCACACTGGCGCTGGAAGTATTCTGCTACCGCATCAAAAAAACCATAGGCGCCTATATCGCCGCGCTGGGTGGACTGGATGCGGTCATTTTTACCGGCGGCATCGGTGAACACGCGGCACAGGTACGGCATAAAATCTGTAGCGGACTGGAGGTATTCGGCCTGCAAATGGATGCAGAAAAAAACACCGCTCACGCGCAACAGCTGCAAGCAGACAGTGCCGCTGTTGCCCTGCTGCTGATACCCACCAATGAAGAACTGGAAATTGCCCGGCAAACCCTGTCCACGCTGGATTAGACTGGTCTTTCCTATAAAAAGAGCCCTACAATGCAGCTGTCCCAGGAATAAAAAGGTGCATGGATTATGTTAACCCTGCTATCCATAGATCCCGGTGGTTATTTCATTTATTTTGCCGCCATGTCCGTGGTTGTCATGCTGCTGGCCGTAGTCATCTTCCTGACACTGCACTCAAAAAAGTCACGCAGGCAGGCTTTTCAAAGCTGGGGGACCGTCTCCACAAAAAATTCTTTGCTACTGGTCCTGCCTTTGGTCTTTCTGTAAGCGCCAATAAATCAGCACCTATTATTTCACCTGTACATCGGTAACACTTTCTCCTGAGTATTTCACAGGAGATGATCATGGATA
>JAHXHF010000146.1 GCA_025656895.1 gamma proteobacterium symbiont of Bathyaustriella thionipta | reverse complement strand
CGGCTGACCGCCGAATCAAGGATACCGGTTAACGGGGGTTTTCCTGCTTCAATTTGCTGATCAATCTCTTCAATCAGCACAATAGCATTCTTGATTAACAGCCCGATCAGGCTGAGCGCACCCAGCAGCGACATAAAATCAAAGGCGGCATCAAACGCCAGAAAGCCGGCAGTAATACCGATGAGCGCCATCGGCACGGTTAGCCAGATAATCAGTGGCTGCCGCAGTTTGCCGAATAACAGAATGCTGGTAAGAATCATCAGGGTAAAGCCCATGGGTAGTGAACTGGCGAGGCCACTTTGTGCGCGTGTGGAATCTTCATATTCACCGCCCCAGCTGAGTGAGTAACCCGGTGGTAATTCAATGGCTTCGATTTTAGGCCGTATGCGCTTGAACAGTGCGGTGGCCAGTTGGCCGGTAGGGTTGGCGGAAGCCATGATGGTATTGATTCGGTTGCGTGATTTGATATTGCCATTCTGGAAGCGTGTTTCAAAACCGCTGACCACCTGTGCTACCGGTATGGTTTTTCCCAGCACCGGACTCCATACCTCGATATCCTGCAGATTGGATATTTCTGCGCGTTCTTTTTCCGGGCTGCGCATCAGAATGGGCAGTTTGCGATATTCATCCCGGTACACACCCACAGACAGGCCATCCGATGCGTAAGCCAGCGCGTAGCTGAGATCGTCACGTGTGATACCCAGCTGGCGCGCCACCTGTTCATTGAAAACAGGCTGTATGACTTTAATAGGATTGCGCCAGTCCTGACGGACTTCCTTGGCTTCCGGGTCGGCACGCATGATGGCCGTGGCCTGTTCCGCCAGCGCGCGCAGTACAGCCGGATCCGGGCCTTGCAGACGGGCTTCGATTTTGCTGTCTCGACCGGGACCAATACGCAGTGCCTTGATGATAGGATCAAGCTGCGGCATGTGCTCGGCCATGTAATGATCTACCGCTTTCCAGACAGTGGCAATCTGTTCCCTGTTGCTGGTTTCGACAATAATTTGCGCGTAGGCGTGACTGGCTTCCTTGGGCGTAAATACCAGTGAAAAACGCGCATCACCGCCGCCGATAATCGTAGTGGTCCTGGTGACTTCGGGCATGGCTTTGAGCACCGCCTCCACCTCTAAAGCGTCATCACGTGTCAGCATGATGTCGGTACCTTCCGGCTCCCACAGATCAACAAAAAAGATCGGTGTATTGGAGTCTGGAAAGAACGATTGTTTGACCAGGCCAAAGCCGAAAATACTACTGACAAACAAGGCCAGTATCAGGCCGACAGTCAACCAGCGAAAATGGATGGCAGTTTTAACCAGACGTCGATAGAGGCTGAACAGACCGCCCTGATAGGCGTCTTCGGCCGATGATTGGCTATTGTTTTTATCCGGTTTGATCAGCAGGCCGCACAGCAAAGGCGTGGTGCTTACTGCGGTTAACCAGCTGAGCGATAATGAAATCAGAATAACGTAAAACAGTGAGCGGGCAAATTCACCGGTATTATCGTTGGACAGGCCGATGGCCGAAAAAGCCAGAATACCGATGGCCGTGCCGCCCAGTAATGGCATGGCGCTCTTGCTCACTACCTCGGCGGCTGCGCGGGTGGCTTTCATGCCGGCCTTGATGCGTACCAGCATGCCTTCCGCGACCACGATGGCATTGTCCACCAGCATGCCCAGCGCGATGATCAGAGCACCCAGTGAAACACGCTGCATTTCGATATTAAAGGCGCCCATGATCCACACAGTGCCGGCTACGGTAATCAGCAGGATGGCACCAATAATTAAGCCGGAGCGCATTCCCATAAACAACAGCAATACAATGATAACGATGGCCAGGGCCTGGGCAACGCTGACCAGAAACTGATTGATGGAGTTTTCCACTTCCTTGGGCTGGTCGTATATGGCGTGTAATTGCATGCCCAGCGGTAATGATTGCTGCAGTTCCGCAAAGCGTTGATCCAGCGACTGGCCCACAGCGATGACATTCTGCCCCTGGGTCATGGAAATACCGAAGGTCAGTGCCGGCTTACCATTGAAATAGATCAGACGTTGCGGCACATCTTCGTACAAGCGGCGGATAGTGGCGATATCCTTGAGATAGACCAGTTGCTTGCCTTTGGAACTGATGAGCACATCACCAATCGATTGCACCGACTGGAACTCACCGGTGGGCTGAATGCGAATGTAATCACCGCCGACCTGTATGCTGCCGGAATTCAGTACCACATTCTGCGATTGCAGAATCTGGCCGATTTGCTGGGGTGAAATATCCAGTTCACCCAGGCGCGCACGTGACATCTCGATTTGCACCCGTTCACGCTGCTGGCCGTTGATGGCAACTTTACGGACTCCCTCCACCAGCACAATCTGTTTCTGTAATTGGTCGGCGGCATCTTTCAGGTCACGATAGCTGTAGCCTTCACCGGTCAGTGCCAGGTAAACCCCGTAAACATCGCCGAAATCATCAATAATCAGGGGATCACCGGCACCGGGTGGCAGTTTGTGCTTCATGTCGGCCAGTTTGCGGCGCAGTTCATCGTAAATATCAGGAAACTGCTGTGCCGAATAATGTTGCCGGAACTCAATTTTTATATCAGAAACACCGGGGCGTGAAAAGGTTTCTTTCAGGTTCCACAACTGCGGCATTTTCTGCAGTGCTTCTTCAATATGGTAGGTGACTTCATCCTGTACTTCCTGCGCGGTCGCGCCAGGATACTGGGTGATGATTTTAGCTTCCTTGATGGTAAAATTGGGGTCTTCCAGCTTGCCAATTCCTTCGTAAGCCATAATGCCGCCACCCACCAGGATGATAACAATAAGCCAGGAGATGACCGGATTGCGTACCGAGTATTCACCAATATTCATGTGGCTCAGCTCCGTGGTGTAATCGCTGAATTTACCTGCGGCATGGCGCGGTTTTCAGCCTGCTCTTTTCGTGCCATCGGGCGTACCTGCATACCTTCGGAAAGATAAGAACTGCCGGCGCTCACAATGATATCTTTCGGCTCTAGCCCCGACAGAATCTGTACGCTGGTGGCCTGCATGTGGCCTGTTTTAACCGCTTGAAAGCTTACTTTCATGGTCTCTGGATTGACCAGCCAGACACCTGGCTGCATTTTTTTGTTGGCCGTTAGAGCGTCCAGCGGAATATTGTAAGTGCTGTTGTTATTTGCACTGAAATGACTCAAATCAACGCTTACCTGAGCCGTCATGCCGGGCAGTACATGCAAGTCGCCGGGGGTTGGCAGCGTGTAGGTCACTTTGAAGGTCTGGGTCTTGGGGTCTGCACGTGTAGTCACTTCTTTAAAAGTGGCCGGATAGGATTTTCCATCTTCGGAAAAGCGCACTAAAACCTTAATGCGATTGGATATTTTTTGCGGGCTGCCATCGGCATTCAGTTCTGTGTTGAGGGAACGCACCAGATTTTCAGGTGCATTGAAGATGATATCCAGTTGTTCGGTATCGCGCAGTTCCAGTACCACTTGCTTGGCGCGAACCTCTTCAAATTTTTCTACCAGACGTGCGGCTATGTTGCCATCAAAAGGGGCTTTCAGTGTGGTGTACTGCAAATCCTGTTTGGCCTGGTTGAGCGCGGCGCGCGCTGGTGAACTCGGCTTCCAGCTTGTCAAAATCGGTACGTGAAATATGTCCCTTTCCCACCAGTTCCTTACCGCGTTTAAAATCTTTCCTGATTACCCCCATGGCTCAGCCATGCTCAACAACCGCTGAGGCATTGGAGGTGTACGTAGTGCAACATAAGCAAGCCTTG
>JAHXHF010000067.1 GCA_025656895.1 gamma proteobacterium symbiont of Bathyaustriella thionipta | reverse complement strand
ACAAACAGGGTTTCCACCGGCTTGAGGGCGGCATGCAGTTGTTTGATTTCATCCATCATGTCGCTATCGACATGCAGGCGGCCGGCGGTATCGACCAGCAGCACGTCAAAAAATCCGCGCCTGGCCTTATCCAGAGCCTGTTTGGCTATTTTCAGGGGCTTTTGTTTGACGTTGCTGGGGATGAACTCAGCCCCGACTTCAGCCGCTACGGTTTGCAGCTGATCAATAGCCGCCGGGCGGTACACGTCACAACTGACCACCGCGACCTTTTTCTTTTCGCGTTCCTGCAGCCAGCGTGCCAGTTTGGCGGTACTGGTGGTTTTACCGGAACCCTGCAGGCCGGCCATGAGGATGACCGCAGGTGGTTGCGCGGCCAGATCAAGCGATTCATTTGCCTCACCCATAACCTGAACCAGTTCATCATTAACAATCTTGATGAGGGCCTGGCCGGGCGTGAGGCTGCCCATAACATCGGCGCCCATGGCTTTGCCGCGAATATCATCAATAAATTGCTTGACCACCGGCAAAGCCACATCGGCTTCCAGCAGTGCCATGCGCACTTCCCGCAGGGTGTCTTTAATATTATCTTCGCTGAGTCGCCCCTGACCACGCAGGTCTTTCAGTACTTTCCCCAGCCGGTCGGATAGATTGTCAAACATGTTGGAATCCTGTTACAAGAAATTTATCGGCATTATACGTCATGTACAGCGGCTCAGAAGAGGTTTAATAAAATCGGCATTTATGCGATTATTCCAGCTCTTATGGATACCAGCATTTCTTTACTGACCGCCGTGCTTTATATCGTTGCCGGGCTTTTGCTTGGCCTGCGCCTGTTTCATACCGAAGGACGCTGGCTGCCGCCCAGGAATTTAGCCCTGACCGTCATGGTGGCGGGCTTGCTGGCGCATGTTATTTTGCTGGCCGATTATATGGTCACGCCCATCGGCCTGAATTTCAGCTTCTATACCGCTATGTCACTGGTTTCCTGGCTGGTGGTGGCTATGTTGCTGGTATCTTCGCTCGACAAGCCGGTAGAAAATCTGGGCATTTTTCTTATGCCCATAGCGGCTATCAGTATTATTCTGGACTGGAAAAACCCCGGTTTTCGCCTGCTGCCCATGGATGCCTCCTGGGGGCTGGGCCTGCACGTGCTGATCTCCATTCTGGCTTACAGCACACTGACCCTTGCCAGCCTGCAGGCTATTTTGCTGTCGATTCAGGATCAGCATTTACACAAAGGTCATCCGGGTGGTTTTGTGCGTGTGCTGCCGCCGCTACAGACCATGGAAGCCTTTTTGTTCGAGCTGATTGGACTGGGCTTTATTCTGTTAACACTGGGCCTGCTCAGCGGTTTTATGTTTGTAGACGACCTGTTGGCACAACGGCTGATACACAAAACGGTGCTTTCGGTGCTGGCCTGGCTGGTATTCGGGGTGCTTTTATTTGGCCGGCTGCGCTTCGGCTGGCGTGGACGCCGCGCGGTTATCGGCACACTCAGCGGCTTTGCCTTTCTGATGCTGGCTTATTTTGGCAGCAAGCTGGTGATTGAGATTATTTTACAGAATTAGTCTGGCTACGTGGCAAGGCATCCATTCGGCAATAAGGCCAGCCGTAACCCCAGGGCAACAGGCTGCAGGGTTGCCCTCCCAGGCGTACCGCCCGAAACATTAAATCGGCTGCTATTTGAAAATTTTTCTGCAGTTTTTGTGGCGACATCCGGTAACGCCGGACCAATGCCGCGCTTTGCCGACGACCGGTGTCAATAACACATTGTCTTAGATCCATATCGGCCTGCAAGCGCTTGCGGTAACCGTTGTCGGTTTCACCCTGCCAGTACACCCGGTCATGCGCTACGCAGCAGGCTTCCCAGGGTGGAAGATTACCCCAGCGTTGCTGAAAGGCCGGCGCGCTCGAGGACATGTATTTCCAGCCTTCCGAGAGGCCGCCACTGCAACCATCGGTGCTAAAGGCCGCCAGCGCCTGCGGGGCTTTTTGCCGGGTTTGCGCCAGCCAGCGCATTTGCCAGTATTCCAGATGCTGCAGTTTTTCAGACAGCAGACCCGGCTGGGCAGCCACGGCCGGTAAACACAGCAGCAGCATAAACAAGCCTGCCAGGCCGCGTGAAGCATGATAAATGCTCATTCCGCTGCTAACTCCTGATAGCGCGCATAATCCTCAGCCCTGTCCACATCCCAAAGCGTTTCCAGTTCCTGCCAGTGCCAGTGCCTATCGGCCAGCGCGCTGCGTGTTTGTCGTAATACCTGCTCTGTGCCCCAGTCTATATTGCTGAATAAAGATCGGGCGGTTTTTTTCAGCGCCAGCAATACATAGCCGCCATCTTCCGCCGGGCCGATCACCGCATCAAACTGCTGCAAGGCATGAATGGCCTGATCAATGTAGCCGGCTTGCATCACCGGGCAGTCAGAACCCAGCAATACAACCTGATCATACGACAGCAAGGTCTCTTGCGTGGCGTTATACATGCGCTCACCCAGATCGGCCCCGTGTTGTTTGCGGCATGTCAGTGAAGCGGAAAAATCACACTGTGGATAGCTGTATATAATTAATGTGGCCAGCGATGCCTGCCGGATTTTCTCAATAGTTTGAATTTGCAATTGCAGCGCCAGCTGTGCGGCCTGTTGGCTGGACAAAGGCGGTACCAGACGGGTTTTTACCTGACCGGCAATGGCCGTTTTCGTGAACAGCAGAATCGCGGTTTGCGGATATTTCATGTTTCATAACTTTTCTGCAAACGCTGTGCCGGCACTCCCAGCCAGTACAGCAAACGCAATCGCCACATCAACAGAATGGTGCGGATTATACCCCGTTGCTGCCAACGCCGAGCGGAAGTAATAACAGGGCCGGACAAGACAGTGGGCGGCTGAATTTTTCTGAGTGTCTTGCTTAAATGAATGTCTTCCATCAAGGGCAGATCGGCAAAACCGCCCACCTGTTGAAACAAATCACGGCTGACAAACTGTCCCATATCACCGGTACTGACTGAACTGATAGCAGAGCGCCGGTTCATCATGGCTGCCACCAGGCGTAGCAAAGCCGATGAGCCACTGATTTTTACCTGGAACCAGCCCCAGGCGGGTGATGCCGGTAGCGGCTCAGGAAACTGCTGCCATAAAGCCTCTGGCAATTCACTATCGGCATGTAAAAACCACAGCCAGCTACCTTTCGCGATGGCCGCGCCGGCATTCATTTGTTGCGCGCGACCTTTTGACGCCTGCAGAGAATGGTCACACCAAGGCGCGGCCAGAGCGCAAGTGTTATCCGTACTGCCGCCATCCACCACAATAATTTCATGGCCTTGTTGGCGCATGGCCTGTAATGCCTGCAGTAAGCTGACTATGTTTTCGGCTTCATTCAGGGTGGGAATAATGACGCTGATCAAGACAGCGCACCGCCACAACTGCTGCCCTGCCCGGCCGTACATCCATAGCAGTGTTCGCCCACCTGGATTTCGCGCCCTTGCAGTTCCTGACCTTTCCATTTCATGACCAGCAAGTCATTCAAACACAAGGCTGAACCAGCCTCTGATGTAAGCGGCATATCCAGCATCTGGTTAAAGTCGCAGTCATACAGCTTTCCCTGCCAGTCAACACTGAGCATAAAGCGACACATGAGTGTGGACAGATTGGAACTGCAATAATTATCCCGCAGCAGTTGCAGATAATCATCAAACTGGTTTGTAACTACTCAGCGTATTTCACTAAAAACATTCGCTCACTGAGTAAATTCTGGCAATTGCCCTTTAAATACCAACGCCAATGCTTCAG
>JAHXHF010000116.1 GCA_025656895.1 gamma proteobacterium symbiont of Bathyaustriella thionipta | reverse complement strand
GATACAGGCATTATAATCTTTAGTCCACTGAACAGTATATAGATTATTGTTTTTCTTAGGGTTTAATCGTTTTCGTTCAAACACTATATAACGATGATTTTTTGGCATACCCCGAACAGGAAAAAGCCTGGGCAAGTCACAGTAAAGCGTGTAATCTCCATAGGTATAGGCCGACTGCAAACTGCCCAGTGACGGGAAGCCATGCCGTTTGCGCAGACGATTAATGGCTTTTGCATGATGCTTCATAAATAATGGCAGCAAACCCTGCATCAAGGCCGAACCCGCACCTACCCCCAATATTTTCAGAACCTTATGATCAGGTACCGGTAGCTTTCCCTGTCGGTAAGCACTCCAATAAGCATTACACAAATTCGCATAAGGAACGGCTGCCAATTTAGCCGATATGGACAGGGACAGACGAAAATCAGCGACGATAAAATCCGGCTTCACCTGCGAGATCAGCTCAAGATCCGCCTCAATATAGTCTGACAGGTTTTTTTCAGAATAGATGGGACGGCCTTGAGACAAGGCAGCCATGAAGGCTTCGCTGGATATGCTGTGGAGATTATGCCAATGAATATGGCGCGCAGCTAATAGATGACGCCACTTATCGGAGCAGGCCAGATGCACTTCATATTGCTCAGCATCAAGCGCTTGCGCTAATACCCAGGGTCGTGTGACGTGAGCAAGGCTAACCGACTCACCCACGAATAAAATACGCGGGCGTGTGCTTACAGCGGAAATACGTTTACCTGAGAAATCTTGCATGAACACAGCTCTCATCAATTTTTGATGAGAGCAGCATATCAGCAAGAATAAAAACAGGCCGGACGCGCCTCACAAAATGAAGAGCCGTCCTGTGAAGGATTAGACGCTAAATAAAAAGGCTGAACAGAACCGTCACGCTTCCGGGTCGGCCGACTTACGAATAATCAGGCGCACAAAGAACACCATCATCGCCAGGATAAAGGCAATAACCAGAAACGAGAGAACACCCACCCAATCACTAAATAACTCAGCAAACAGTTCCATAACATTCTCCAGAGGACATAAGCATTCGATCTATCTGGGTATAAGATTATATTATTGCCTGCAGACTGTCATTGACGGATATCAACGAACTCAACTTTCCTCTTTAGTTAGCCGGGTTACAACGCATCTAACAATACCATTCCGCTACGCAGGTGCATGCATGACACACCTGCATAACCGGGTATTATTCAGGCAGCTTCTTCACAAAGCTCTTCTTCGGCCTCAATCAGCATCTCAGCTACTACCGCCATAGCCTGCGGGTTTTCTTCGGCCATTTCACGCAGTTCTTCACAATTAATTGTACGATCTTGAGCAGTCACATCATTTCTCCCGTTAAATATTAGTGAGTTACAATATAATTAAAACCTAATAAAGAAGCAAATTAGTTTTACTTATCGGCTTGCCGAATGGCTGTTTATTTTTACTTATGACAGTGAAAGAACAGGATCGAGGGAAGGATTAAAGTCTATAAACTGCAGCTTTTGTCACTACCCAGCGAATTATCAAATGAGCAGGTAACTCTCCGCTTGCCTCTGAAATTCACCCGATCAAGGTAACAAATGTGAGTTTACAAGTGTTCACGACCCTTTTGAACATACCCCAAGAGCATTTCCCCGGGGCTCACAGCTGGCGGGTTCAGCGATTAGCCGAGTAGTCAGCAGCCTTTAATCTATTCTAAAGATATCGTATCAGAATCTATACAGGGTAAGCGTTATAAGGCCACGGAATGAAGCAGTCCAGCATCAGCTAGTTTTTCTTGGCGGCTGGGCGAGGTTTTTATAATTTTTCTCTCACAAAGACGCAGAGAACGCCAGGGCAACCCTACTCATTTCGGGTAGGCCGAAACAGGAAATCTTCGCCTCCCCCTTTGGAAAAGGGGGACCGATGGGGATTTGACCAGCACGATAAACCATTGATTTACAGCAAAAAAAACATTCAGGCCATTCCAATCTCCCCTAACCCCTCTTTGCTCAAGAGGGGAACTGATTGTGAATATTTGCACTGTCTTAAGCACGCTACCAGGTATTGAATGAAGCAGTCCAGCATCAGCAGATTTTTCTTGGCGACTGGGCGAGATTTTAATAATCTTTCTCTCGCAAAGACGCAGAGAACGCCAGGGCAACCCTACTCACATCGGGCACGCAGAAACAGGAAATCTTCGCCTCCCCCTTTGGAAAAAAAAGGGGGGGGTCGAGGGGGTTTGACCAGCACGATAAACCATTGATTTACAGCAAAAAAACATTCAGGCCATTCCAATCTCCCCTAACCCCTCTTTGCTAAAGAGGGGAACTGATTGTGAATATTTGCACTGTCTTAAGCACGCTACCAGCGTATTGAATGAAGCAGTCCAGCATCATCCGGTTTTTCTTGGCGGCTGGGCGGCTGGGCGGCTTGGCGGCTTGGCGAGATTTTTATAATCTTTCTCTCACAAAGATGCAGAGAACGCCAAGGCAACCCTACTCATTTCGGGTAGACCGAAACAGGGAATCTTCGCCTCCCCCTTTGGAAAAGGGGGATCGAGGGGGATTTGACCAGCAAGGGGCTGACATGAAACTGGCTGCTTAAATGAAGCATCCAGGAGTCTGTCGGACTTAGGCTGATTCTACTGCGGCAAACAACTTCAATGCTCAGGCGTTTTTCTACCAGCCGTAACCCAGAGACAGAATGTATTTTTGATCCGCCTTTTTATTTCCATCGCCCGGTTCATCTTCCCAGTCCAGACGGTGTTCCAGTGTCAGATCCAAAGCATCAATCAAAGGCATGCGCAAACCGGTGCGCGCAAGAATAAAGAAATTGCTGTCATTAGCCAGCCCATAGTTGATGGAGTGATTATGAAAAAAAATGAAGTCGGTATCAAACAGGTTCTGATCGTAATCCAGCCGCCACGCTAATGCCGGAAAATTCCGGTCATCCTTATCAGAGGAATTATTTTCAAAAACCCACTGCAAACCACCTTCAATCAACAGCCTGTATTGATCATCATCCAGCAAATGTTGACCCACACCAGCACCAAGAGTAGTACGCAGATTTAAATCTTTAAAACGGTCATGCTCAAAAACCCCGCGCCCGTAGAGGTAGCGCACATCCGTCATGAAGCGATCCCATTGCAGGCGGGCATAAGCTTTTTGCTTGGTGGTTTTTTCTGAAGCTTCCTTATACTCAGCCGTCATGTCCAGGCTGTATCTGTTTTCACCTGATACATTGGCCATTTCAGTAACCCCGTCCATCTCGGTTTCTTCCGTATTACCGGTTTCACTGGTGATACCCAGGCTGGCGTGCCCGCTAAAAGGTGGTTTTATTTTCACAGGTAGCGATTCATTCTTGAAGGCAGATAAATCACCTAAAGCAATTGTTTGAACATCGGCTTCACCGGGTTGAACCGCTATATAGCCTTCTTCCTGCGCCGGCTTCAGAGAGCCCTGCAATGTCGTTTCATCCGTCAGGGTCAGGCTTATTTTTCCGTCTGACTCAATTTTGGCAATCTGCTCACTCTCAATCACAATTTTACCGGCATAAGCGGTCTCAATGGACACTTTGCCTTCTTTGAGATTAATTACCTGACCACTGATACGATCTCCGTTTTTTAATTGCACCCAGTCCGCATGCGCGACACCACTAAACAAGAGCAATAAAATCAGACTATTGCGAAATATAGACAACATCTTTCCCCGGCAAATTGCCAACCATTAAAGTGGACCCCTGAGTCAAGACAAAATATCCGTTAATTTAAGTTGCACACATCGTTTCACTTGCAGCAGGACGGCGCTGCCCCGTGT
>JAHXHF010000341.1 GCA_025656895.1 gamma proteobacterium symbiont of Bathyaustriella thionipta | reverse complement strand
AAAGATAATAGTAATATGATCCTTGAATGACATGGGACTTTCAGTCCAATCCCAGCAACCTATGCACTTTAGTGCATAGTCGTTGAGTCACAACCTCCTCGTTAATTTCACAGGTCGATACATTTTCCTTTGAAGGTAATTCGAACATGGTTTTTCGGAGCAGGCTTTCCAATACCCCACGCAAACCTCGCGCACCAGTACCCCGTTCAATGGCCTGACGGGCGATAGCCAGCAGAGCCTCGTCGGTAAACTGCAACGCCACTCCCTCGAATTCAAACAGGCGTTGATACTGTCGTACCAGTGCATTACGCGGTTCGGTGAGGATCTTGACAAGGCTCTGTTCATCAAGCTGATGCAGAGCGGTTATCACGGGGAAGCGACCGATAAATTCTGGTATCAGTCCGAAATACCGTAGATCATCCGGCTGCACTTCCTCAAATATTTTGCATGCCTCATAAGCATTGCCAGTATCCTCAAAGCTTGCATGAAAACCAATACTTCGTGCTTGCCCGTGCAAACGCTTTTCAAGCAGTTTCTCCAGACCAGCGAAGGCGCCCCCGGCAATAAACAGGATATTTTGCGTATCGATAAGTTGACTGCCTCCTTGCTCTTTCTGGCCCTTTCCAGTGAGTTTGATGCCACACCCTCGCCTGAAACATCACGGGTGCCATGCGCCGACTCCCCGGCGCGCGCCAGCTTGTCGATCTCATCGATATAGACGATACCCCATTCTGCAAGTTCACGGTTGCCTTCGGCTGCATCCAGCAAGCGAGAAAGTATGGATTCCACGTCTTCTCCAACGTATCCGGCCTGAGTCAATGTGGTAGCATCAGCAATAACAAAAGGCACGCCGACGATCCTGGCCAGGGTCGAGGCCAGCAGAGTCTTACCGGTACCGGAGGGTCCCAGCAGAAGAACATTGGACTTTTCAACTTCCACGTCGTCGCTAGTTGTTTGCATACGAGGACTGTCACTTTCCATGCTCAGGCGTTTATAGTGATTATAGACTGCAACAGCGAGGGTCTCCATACTGATCGAGGCGCTCCTTGAGTTCCATCGGTTTGAGCAGGTTTTTCAAGGGACGCGTTGCTGCCCGCTTGCGACCCCAACTGGCGACCACCTGTGAAGCAAGGCGTACGCACTCTTCGCAAATATGTCCTTCCTCTCCAGCAATGAGCGGGATGTCCGCTTCCTGTTCCTGACCGCAAAAGGAACAATGCGCTTTGTTGCCCGGGTTTGACATATTCAGCTCTGCGATTCCAATTCTGCCAGCCAGGTTTTCTGGCAATTACGGCGACGACGCTGCATCAGAAGCTCTCGGATTTTCGGTGCAGCCCGGCGATAAGGCAGGCGTTTTCCCGGCTTGATCTTTTCACACAGCAGGATATGAAAGCCCATCTCTGATTCCACCACGTCACTGATCTCGCCTTCCTGCAGATCAAACAGACAGGCATCGACTTCCGGGTAGAGCATACCTCTTCGAATTTCACCTAATTTGCCACCTTCCATAGCAGTCGGGCATTCCGAATAACGGCGCGCGACATTATGAAAACGGTTGGCCTTTCCTTTCAGACGTTGCGCGGCCTCCTGTATGCGCGCCAATGCAGCCTCTCGGGTATTTTCAGCAAAATCCGGGTTGATAGTCACGAGAATATGCCGAGCAGTGCGGATTTCCGGCGATTGAAAACGTTCATTATGCAGCTCATAGAAAAGTCGCATATCGATATCGCTGATGTCTGCTGCACGAGTACCGACTCTTTGCATAACCGCATCAAATAGCAGTTCCCGATGCAGGGCGAAATGCAAGGCATTATGATCAAGTGCATTACGTCTAAGATCATCAAGGAAATCTTCTTCCGAGTCATAGCGGCCCGTAATTTCTGAAAGCGCATTTTCTATCTGCTCATTCGGTATCAATATGTCCCTTGCTTCAGTAGAAGACAAAACCATAGACTCGAGCTCATAGCTCTTTCTGGCCCGTTGTTGAGCCTGGTGTAATTGCTTTTCATCAAGTTCGTCAGGATTACAGCTATAACACTCCAGCGCGCTGCGTAAGAGATGATACTGAAACGCCGGATTATGGTTCTGTATGTTTTGTTGCGCCATTTTCATCATAGACTCTCGCCCGTTTCTTCATGGCTGAAATTAAGTGACTCCTCAGACACCATCAGGGTACGCCCATGAAAACGCACGTGATAAAAAGGGCCTCCTTCCATATCGCGCAACACTTTCTCTATCTCGCCAATGTCACCAGGCTCTGCCACGACTTCGCCCTTGATACCCAGAGGCAGGGTTGGTGTTACCTTTTCCCGGAATTCAAAACGGTTCTGAACCCAGGGATCACTGGCCAGTTGCAACTCCTGTTCGCGGCAACCCACCATGCATTGCTCTTCAAAAAAATCCACCGAATAAATCAGCTGATCCTGCAAAAAGGTGCCAACATCGCGTACATAACCCACACTCCCCCGGCGTACCAGCAGAGTACCGGTATCCCGCCCCGGATAGGTACCGTCATTACGCAGGTTACGAATCACTCTTACTGCATCACCAAATTCGAATCGGGGGCGCATAATGGCTTAACGACCCGTATTTATATTCATGGAAATATCAGACAGAGGAATCATTACCGTCTGCGGTTCCATCATACGAAACACCTTGAACACTTTTTCTGTCTTGGCATCCGATTCCACAAAGTCCTGGTAAGCCTTTTCCAGCCATCCCGCATATACAGCACGCAAAGCGCTTTCATCTTTGGGCAGGGCTTCCTGGCGTGCAAGGTAATCGTGGAAGCGCTGCAATATGTGCAGACGATTCACATGCACCACTGCAGGATCATAGGTAATTCCGAAATATTCCAGGAAATCCTCTGCACTACTCAACTCATCCATATCCAGTTCAAAATCACTATCACTCATTCTTGTTCCTCCGTTTATGCCTGTGCCGTCTGCTCAGGCTCTTGTGTCTGATTCAAGGCATCCAGCGCCACATCGATCAGTGCCCTGGCGCCCATACGGTCAGCATCGTCATACTCGGCAACTTTGTGCAAGCGCTGTAAGGCAGACTCATACTCGCCCAGACGCAGCTCCAGATAACCTGCCCCTTTCAGCGCCAACATGTAAAAACGCAACATGGTCATCGAAACCAGTGCGCCATTCTCAAAACAGCTACGGTCCAACGCCGACCAGTCTTGCGGCAGCCCCAGTCGTCGCGCAAAGATTACCAGTACACGTTCTGCTACTTTCAACGCATCAGCATAGCGATGCTGGTAATAAAAATAGCGATACAGTGCAACCAGCACCATAGGATGTTCCGGTTCATAAAAATTGGCTCGCAACAACAGGATTTCCGCCTCATCCTCACCATAGAGATCTGCGGCCTCTTCGATTAAAGCCTCAATAGCGGATTCGATAGGCTCATCGAAATACAGTTGATCCGCCTCAAAATCCAGAAAATCCATCTCAGCCCCCTGCTCCGCTGCCTTGTTTCATCTCGACCTCGACAGGTTCACAAACCTGCACTGCATCGCATTGCTTGCACTCGTCCTCCGCGCTCTCCCCACCGGGGAGACAGCCATATACCCCGACGTGTTCTTCCAGTTGGCGGATGCGATCCAGCAGGCAACCCACGGCTTCGGCCACTGGATCAGGCATTAGATGATGGTTCAGATCAATACCATCAATTCGTTGTTTATCTGCGACTTTTCGTGAGCGCACCACTTTCCCGGGAATGCCGACAACGGTTTTGTTTTCCGGCACCGGGATAATCACCACTTATTTAGCACCGACCATGGCACCCTTGACGATTTCAATGGGACCCAGTTTGTTGTACAAGGCAGG
>JAHXHF010000176.1 GCA_025656895.1 gamma proteobacterium symbiont of Bathyaustriella thionipta | reverse complement strand
ACACGGGGCAGCGCCGTCCTGCTGCAAGTGAAACGATGTGTGCAACTTAAATTAACGGATATTTTGTCTTGACTCAGGGGTCCACTTTATAGCTCCATTGTTACGACAATGTGAAGAAGTAAAAAAAAATGCTTGTGTAAGACCGTTTTAATCTTCCATGAGAAAGATTATGGAAGTGACAGAAAGCACTTCAACTGGTGTAGAATGATGTTTCTTTTTTTGTCAGGGGAAATTAGCGTGTCCGAATTGCAAAACGACCGATTGTTACGCGCCTTGTTGCGCCAGCCTGTAGACCGCACGCCGGTATGGATGATGCGTCAGGCAGGGCGTTATCTGCCTGAATACCGCGCCACACGTGAGCAAGCCGGCAGTTTTATGGACTTATGTAAAGCACCTGACCTGGCCTGTGAAGTCACTTTGCAGCCTCTAGAACGTTTTCCTCTGGATGCCGCCATTCTGTTTTCCGATATTTTGACCGTGCCCGATGCCATGGGGCTGGGGCTGTATTTCAGTAGCGGTGAAGGCCCTCGTTTTGAACGTCCGTTGCGGGATGCCAAAGCGGTCAGGGCCTTACCATTGTTTGATCCCGAGATTGAACTGGGCTATGTAATGGACGCGGTTCGCACCATACGTAAGGCACTGAACGGACGGGTTCCCCTGATCGGTTTTTCCGGCAGCCCCTGGACCCTGGCCACTTATATGGTTGAAGGGGGGTCCACCAAGAACTTCGCATTGGTGAAAGGCATGATGTACCGCGAACCGGCGGTAATGCATGAATTTCTTGGCAAGCTGGCCGATTCGGTTGCGCTGTATTTAAACGCACAAATTGCCGCCGGCGCGCAAGCCGTCATGTTGTTCGATACCTGGGGCGGCGTGTTGAGTACACAGCATTACAATGAATTTTCACTGGATTATATGCGCCAAATTATCAGCCAGCTGACCACTGAGGCCGATGGCCGCAAAGTGCCGGTTATTCTGTTTACCAAAGGCGGCGCACAATGGTTGCCGCAAATGGCCGACAGTGGCGCGGATGCACTGGGCGTGGACTGGACGATTGAACTGTCGCAGGCGCGTGAACTGGTTCAGGACCGGGTAGCCCTGCAAGGCAATCTGGATCCCTGCGCTCTATACGGAACGCCCGAAAGTATTCGTGAAGCGGTGGCCGCCGTGCTGGCCAGTTATGGAAAAGGCAACGGTCATGTTTTTAATCTGGGGCATGGCATACATCCTGAAATTCCACCCGAAAATGCAGGTGCCATGATTCAGGCCGTACAGGATTTAAGCCCGCAATATCATCGGTAGGAGTCTGTCGGGCTTAATTGATCGTAGCGAGGGAAAGTTATTTTGAGTCCATTTTTTTGATCGTTTGAGGAGAATAGTGTACCTATTTGACGAAAAGGATCAGGAAAATGGGCCAAAATACCTTTTCCACAGTAGATTCATATTAAGTCCGACAGGCTCCTAGTCTATTATCTGGACAGGTTCTGATATTCACAGATTACGAGGGTAAGCCCATGCCAAAACAAAAAGGTGCCTGGAAACAAATTGCCGGAGTTTTCGGCCCGCCGGTTATTCTTATTCTTGCTGCGTTTACTATTGCTTATCAGTTCATACAGCCTGCGCCGCCCCGTCAAATTGTGATTGCTGCCGGGCAGCCGGATGGGGCTTACTACCAATATGCCAAAGCCTACGCCCGCTTCCTTGCCAATGAAGATATCGAACTTGTGGTTAAAGCCACTCAGGGATCTGTAGAGAACCTGCACCTGCTGAAAAGTGGTGAAGTGGATTTGGCCCTGATGCAGGGTGGCGTGGGTGATGCCGCTAAAGAGTCAGACTTGCGTTCATTGGGCAGTCTGTATTTTGAACCTTTGTGGCTGTTTTACCGTAGTGACCTGAATCTGACCCAGCTGGATGGATTGAAAGGCTTGCGTATTGCAGCCGGGGCTTCGGGCTCGGGCACCCGGGCTTTGCTTGAACGCTTATTGCGGGATAATCAATTGGACGCCAGTCAGCTGGCCTTGCAGCCATTAGCCGGAGAAGCGGCCGCCGATGCTCTGTTGCAACAGAAAATTGACGCGGCTTTTTTTGTAATCTCGGCGCGCAGCCCCCTCATTGAGCGTCTAATTCAGGCTGATGAAGTCAAACTGGCCAGCTTTGGTCGTGCCGAAGCCTATGCGCGCCGCCATCCTTTTCTAAGCCGTTTAACCCTGCCTGAAGGTATTATCGATCTGCGTAATAACCGTCCTGAACAGGATGTTTCATTGATTGCACCGGCCGCTACCCTGGTGGCCGGCGCACAACTGCATCCGGCCATTACCGACCTGATGATGCAGGCCATTGAACAGGTACACTCCGGCGGTGGCTGGCTGGAAAAACCAGGGCAGTTTCCGTCTGAAAATTTTGTTGATTATCCTTTAAGCAAGGAAGCCAAACGTTATTTCAAAAATGGCCCGCCTTTTTTGCAACGTTATATGCCGTTCTGGGCGGCTTCGCTGGTGGATCGTCTCAAAGTGATGCTGCTGCCGCTGCTGGTCTTGCTCATCCCTCTAATGAAGCTGATGCCCCCCATCTATACCTGGCGCATGCGATCGCGCATCTACCGCTGGTATCGGGAGCTGGAAAGAATTGATCTGGCACACGCGGAAGACACAGCGGGCGAACAGAATGAAAAACTGCTGCAAGAACTGGACAGTCTGGATGATGAAGTGTTGCGTATCCACGTGCCGCTGTCATTTTCCGATCAGCTCTATCTGCTGCGAGAACACATCAATCTGGTACGCCAGCGGATTGTGGCTACCTGAAAGAGAAACCATGAAACAAGGGGTCTGAAACAAGAGCCAGCCTGATTTTTGAGCCATCGGTAAAGCGGGATGAAGATCGAAAAACATCCGCGGCGACACCAAAGGGTGCTGTCCAGGGTAGTGAATCATTCCGTCAGAAAACTGGGCCGTTGATAGATCGAGTGACTAAATTGGGAGCGCATAGCGGTGAACGAAAAAGTGAATACTACTAAATCAAGTTGGCTGATCCCTTGTTACTCTGAGGAGGAACGAAACCGCCCGTTGACTGGGGGGCTTGTGGGATCGTTATGACTCATTATTTTCCGCGTTTCATCTATAATATCTCAATACATGGAAAATACCACCTGATATAGGGGCGCAATACGTGGAAACTGATGGGAATATTTTCCGTGTATTGAGACTGTTATGTTTACAAAACATGAATAAGCTACTAAACCACCTTGAAACGTGGAAAGACTCAAAAGGCAAGATTTTTAGTTGCGAAGGTTACAAGGTATCAATCACGAATATTCAAGGAGAATCAAAAAAGTCGCGCTACATTGATTTAGACAGAGACAAGTTAGTGAGTCGTGCCACATTATGGGAATCTGGTGAACTAGAGCTAGAAGCAATAGATATAAAATCAGAAAACCAGGTAATACAAAAATCTATAATCACTCCCGAAATATGGCAACTGGATGATGAATTAAATTGGTGGCTAAGTGAAATCGCCGCATATTAAAAACATAACAAGGCAAATTCACACGGACGCCAAAAAGCGCCGCTTCGCTCTGCTTTTTGCCTCCGGTGATTTGCGTCGTTAGGCTTGCATGGATGCATATTGAAATAATCGAATTCAAACTTGTTAAAACAATAAATAGGACATTTCATGGACTTTAATTTCTTAACAGAGGCACCTTCAAAAGAGGACAGATTTAACAGCAAAAGCCATCAACTGGTCGCTGATTCTATTGTTAATGTTTTCCTGATTACCCCCATGGCTCAGCCATGCTCAACAACCGCTGAGGCATTGGAGGTGTACGTAGTGCAACATAAGCAAGCCTTGGGATC
>JAHXHF010000006.1 GCA_025656895.1 gamma proteobacterium symbiont of Bathyaustriella thionipta | reverse complement strand
AATAACGCCATCGCGGGTCGTATTAATGCCCACATGTTGCAACAGAATATCTGCCTGCGCGGCAATACTGGCGCCCACCATAAAGAAGGTGGCTGAGGATATGTCGGCCGGAATATCAATCGGACAGGCCTGCAGCAAACCCCCACCTTTTAAACAGATGCTGCCGTTTGCAGAATGCACCGCATAACCCATGCCCTGCAACATGCGTTCGGTATGATCCCGGGTAACACCGGGCTCGGATACGCAAGTCTCGCCCTGTGCGTACAATCCGGCCAGCAGCAGACAGGATTTAACCTGCGCGCTGGCCATCGGCATGTCATAGTGAACGGGCTGCAAGCGGGCAACCGGCGTAATACGCAGCGGTGCTGTACCATCCTCGCTGGACTCTATACAGGCACCCATTAAAGCCAGCGGATCGGTAACACGGCACATGGGACGCGAAGACAGGGATTCGTCACCACTCAATACAGAAGGGAAGGACTGTGCGGCTAAAAGTCCACAAAGCAAACGCATGGAAGTGCCGGAATTGCCCAGATACAAGTCCTGCTGCGGTGCTTTGAGGCCCCGCAACCCCACTCCATGCACACGCACTTTTCCCTGTTCCGGCCCTTCAATGGTCACGCCCATAAGCTGAAAGGCTTTCAAGGTTGCGAGACTGTCTTCACCTTCCAGAAAACCACAGATTTCAGTCACCCCTTCCGCCAGTGCGCCGAGCATGATGGAACGGTGTGAAATGGATTTATCGCCGGGAGTCCGAAAACTACCCTGTAATGATGACGAAGGTAATACCCTGAAGCGAAGATTAACGGGAGCTGTCATGCCTGTATCCGGTCGGTGAAAACAGCCAACTCTATACCAGTACAGCGACTTGAGGCAACCACTGTAGCCGCTTGCGGGGAATCGGAATTATTTGAGATGAACCAGATTCAGCTCAATATCGGTCGCTACCGCCTGAAATACTTTCACCAGCTTCGGATCAAAGCGGCTGCCCGAGTGCTGAATGATGGCCTGGCAGACAGACCGATGACTGGCTATAGAATGACCTTCAAGGGCGCTGAGGTAGGCATAACGGTCAGCAATGGCGGCCAAACGTGCGGCCAATGGAATTTCTTCTCCGTGTGTGCCTTGCGGATAGCCATGGCCATCCCAATGTTCATGATGCCCTAAAGCCACCAGAGCCGCATTTTGTAATATGGCTGAATCCGAGCCATGCAACATGACATAACCCAGCGTGGTGTGCTGGCGCATAACCGCCTCTTCCTCATCACTGCGTTCACTGCCTTTTTCCAGCAGTTGCGGAGCAATCCAGCGATTACCGATATCGCACAGAGCGGCGGCCAATTCATAGGTCTGGCATTCCTCTTCATTAAACCCCATTTCACGCGCCATCAGTCTCACCACACTACCGATCAGCTTAGCGTTGCGGGTACACATTTCAGGACAGCTGAGAATAGTGGATAACCGATAAATGGTTTCTTTTTCACGCTGGTGCAGACGTTGCTCGGAAAGCTGGATAACTTCCTTGAGCCGCTTGTTCGCCTGTTCCAGGCGTCTTTGCCCCTGACGCAGCTCCCACAAATTACGTATGCGAGCCTGGAATTCCACCAGATCGAGAGGTCGGCTGAGAAAATCGGTCACGCCCATCGCCAAAGCTTCGCGACGAATGGCGCGGTCTTCGGCCACCGTCACCATAATAATGGGGATTTCTTCACCACGGTGGAACAGCCGCATTTCCATGCTCAGTTCCAGGCCATTCATCTCACCCATGCGGTAATCCACAATCAGCAGATCGGGCTTGAAACGCTGCATGAACTTCAAAGCATTCTGCGGATCTTTGAAACAGACAATCTCCGCTTCTTCAATGGCCTGTTTAACAATTTCCTGCTGTATATCCAGATTAATCTGCTGGTCATCAACAATAACAACATACGAATGACGCACGGCTGCAGACTTGCCGCAGGTTTTATTATTTATCGTTGCAGAATCAGATGCCATCTCAAATCCATTCAAGCAGGGTACCCCGCCATTTTATCAAAAAAAAGAACAGCTACATCGGAACTTATTAAAACTTATTAAAATCAGTCGCTTAGATCAGAATCGGCCGCGGCTTTCAGGGATGATTCAGAAACAGGAGTCGGCGCTGTTCCCTGAGAAAATGGTGATGGCAGCGGCGCCTGATCAATAATATGCAAATCACGCTGTGGAAACGGAATAGAGACGCCTTCCTGGTCGAAACTTTCCTTAACACTGCGAGTAACATCCCAGTAGACTTCCCAGTAATCGGTTGATTTAACCCAGGGTCGGCAAACAAAATTCACCGAGGAATCACCCAGTTCAAAGACCCGCACAACAGGCTGTGGATCTTTCAACACCAGCGGATGTGCGGCTACCACCGCTTCGATCAGACTTTGCGCCTTGCCCATATCATCGCTGTAGCCAATACCGAATACCATATCAATACGGCGTGTGCGAGTACCGTTCACATTGGTGATCGCACTGTTCCAGACATTATTATTCGGCACAATAACAGCCCGGTTATCCAGTGTATGCAGTTGTACAGAGAGTAAATTCATAGACTGAACCTTGCCGAGTACACCATCTATTTCAACCAGATCACCGGTATCAAACGGCTTGAACACCATAATCAGAATACCACTGGCAAAGTTGCCGAGAGAGTCCTGCAGTGCAAAGGCCACTACAAAACCGGCGGCACCAATCACGGCCAATAAAGGTCCGATATTCACTTCCAGAGCCGCCAGACCAATGATGATACCGATAGCAACAATCAAACGACGTACTGTGACCACCAGAAAATCACTCAGTAAATGGGATGCCTGAGCGGTTCTGGAGGTTACTTTTTCAACCGCTTTGGAAGCAAAGCGTGACAGAATGATGAAGGCCAGCACAATCAGCAAAAACAGGCTGAAGTTTTTCGCCAGACGCAGGCCGCCTTCATCCGACATCATCCAGCCGGAGAGGGTTTTCCAGGTAGCCTCCCAATCCGAAACATCCACCTGAACACCGGAAACCGCATTGACGTACTGGCGATACTCTTTAACCTGTTCCGCATCCCCGCCTTTTTTCTCAAAGGCAGCAATCACCACATTGGTTAAATCAACCAGTTTGGTCTGTTTGGCTCTCAGGTAGGTCAGGTAATCCAGTAAGTTATCCCTATCAAGATCCCTTTTCGCCACCGCTTCATCAATTTTTCTTTGTGTTTCATCGATCGCTTGTTTGTCAGCGTTATCCTGTGGCTGTTCTTCATCATCTTCAGGTGCATCTTTTTGCAGGCTATTCACATAACTTTGCGCGCGGGCGGTTACCGCATCCACTGCTGTATTGGCTTTATGTCGCTTGACCATTTTTCTGGATTCGGCCAGAATTTTTTGGTAAGCCAGCCTGGCTTCCTGCCTGTTTTTTTTGCTTGCTTCCAGAGCTTTGGTTTTTTCGTCGTCTTTAGACTCAGCCGGCGGCTGGTCGCTTATTTCTTTTACCTTTTGATGAGCGTCCTCCAGTTTCTCGGCCTGGGATATTTCCGCAAGCTTGTATTTAACCGCAATCTCGGCCTCACTGATTTCAGCAACCTTTTTTGCCAGCAGTGCCAGCCAGGCATCTGCCTCCACCTTTAACTGACTGCGTGTCAGTGCTTTCAGTTTAAGCGACAACTCGCCGGTACGAATATTTTCATTGGCCGTGGTCACGGAGGCATTTTCTGCACTCAGGCCCGCAACAGGGATCAACAAGCCTGCTAAAAGCAGAGCCATAAGTATACCTGATTACCCCCATGGCTCAGCCATGCTCAACAACCGCTGAGGCATTGGAGGTGTACGTAGTGCAACATAAGCAAGCCTTGGGATC
>JAHXHF010000025.1 GCA_025656895.1 gamma proteobacterium symbiont of Bathyaustriella thionipta | reverse complement strand
CGGCAGCATCAGCAGCAACGCGGACAAGCGGCCTTGAAGCCTTCTTATGAGCATGTATTTCCCCTTTAAAAATCAAACTCACCCGACTCGGGGTCAGGTGTTTCAAGCATTCCGAATATAACGCGCCAGACCCGCAGCCAGTTCGCGCCGCTCTTCCTCGGTCAGACAGGCCCCTATTTCCAGCTCACGCCCGTGCGAACGCAAAAACAGGCGTCCCGGATACCAGCTGGCGGCATCCTTCCACTCAACCAGACGCACCCAATAAGGCTGAAACTCCCATTTTTCAACCCGCGCGCGTTTGCTTCGTTCAACCCGCAAATGGTCCTTGCCGAAATCAATAATTTCCCGATAACGGCTGCTTCTTTCATAAACAAGGAAAGCCGCTCCCAGTCCCAACACTTCCAACAGCGCGAACGGCAGTACCATCCAGGCGCCCAGCAGTACAAAGCGTATCGCCAGGCTTATTGCGGCCAGCGCCACCAGCAGAAAAAACAATAACATTCCAGCCGGTGTCAATGAGCGATTTGGCTGAACAATGTATCGATTCGGCAAACCCGCCTGATCATAATTAACGGTCAGCAAACTGTATGGCTCAACAATAAATGCATTCAACATTATGCCACTCAGATACTGCCCCGGTGGCTTTAGCCAGTCTTTATGACATGCTGGAAAAAATAAATCAAGTTGAATTGACTTTTATCAATATTATAATTTTCTAACTATGATAAGTCTCGTTTCAACAAAAACACACTGCCAATCACCGACAGCAACAGCAAAACCGCCACGCCATTGTGCGCGACCGCAATCCCCAACGGTAAAGAGGCCAGCACATTGGTCATCCCCAGCAGCAATTGCACAGCCAGCAAAAACAGCATAATAGCCGCCATTTGCCGGCTTTGACGCCGCCGGCAGTGGCGCAACATCAAGCCACCCAGAGTAGCTGTAAACAGCAATACAAAGACAGCTCCTATACGGTGCGTCATGTGTATGGCCGCACGCGCTGAGGCATCCAGCACGCCGAATTCATAATCCACACCCAGGCCCCGCCACAGGGTAAATGCCTCGGAAAAATTCATCGCAGGCCAGCCATCACCCTGATAACAGCCGGGGAAAGCATTACAGGCCAGGGCTGCATAATTGGTACTGGTCCAGCCGCCCAGCAAAACCTGCATAACGACAACCAGCAGCACCACCCATGCCAGCGGATACAGTCTGGAACTATGCCCCTGCACATCCGCCTGCGCGGACAATCTTAAAGACAACCAGAACAGCAGTGCCGCAGTGGTGAAGCCGAACAACAGATGCAGGGTTACAATGGCCGGCTTGACCAGCAGAGTCACAGTCCACATCCCCAGCATGGCCTGAAACATCACCAGCAGCAGCAGCCCGACAACCAGCCCCCGGTTGCGCCGCGCTGCGGGCTGCGGGCTGCGCCACGTCATAATGGCTAACAACAAAATCAACAGCCCCAGAGTAGCGGCTGCGTAGCGGTGCAGCATCTCTTTCCAGGCTTTGTCTGCCTGCAGGGGTCTTTGCGGAAAAGAGGCTTCCGCCTGCTGCACATCCGCACCGGACTGCGGCACCACCAGATTGCCATAACAACCGGGCCAGTCCGGACAACCCAGACCGGCATCCGACAAGCGCACATAAGCACCCAGCACAATCACCATCAAGGCGAACAGCAGCACAAAGCGCGCGTACGTTAACAAGGCTTTAGCAGACATCAGAACTTCATCATCCAATAAATCGGGTACAATTCACGAATCGCAATTCTACAATTGATTTTTATCAAAGTGACTAGAAAATATTGATATGAGCATTAATTATTCATTACCAATACCGGCAAGACCTTATAACAAGCTGTTAATCGGCTGGCTTTGCCTGGGTCTGGGTTCATTGATTGTTGCCGGCATTTTTTCCATTCTACTGGTGCTGTCCCGCACACCACAGCTACAGGATATGATTCCCTGGCTGGATTTCTTCCACACCGCGCTGGTGGTACATGTGGATATGTCGGTTCTTATCTGGTTCTTGTCTTTTGCCTCCCTGCTGTGGAGTTGCGGCCACAAACCGGCTCATCAGATAGCTGGCTGGACAGCCTTGCTGACGGCATCTGCCGGAGCACTCATTATCGCGCTGGCACCTTTTGCCGGTGCTGCATTGCCGCTGATGAACAATTATATTCCGGTATTGCGGCATCCTTTGTTTTATATCGGCCTGTGCCTGTTTGCCGGCGGTATCAGTCTGCATGTGCTCGCCAGCCTGACCCGCCTGCCTCGTTTTGACAGCAGCCTGTCGGTAGCCGCTTATAGCGCGCTACTGGCGACCGCCGTTGCACTACTGCTGTTTCTATGGGCCTGGCTGAGTGTTCCTCAAAGCCTGCCGGATGAAGCCTATTTCGAGTTTCTGTTCTGGGGCAGTGGTCATGTCATCCAGTTCACCTGGAGCCAGTTGATGCTGCTGGCCTGGGTGTGGCTGGCCAGCGCTATCGGCCTGCGTATCGGGCTGTCCGCACGCAGCCTGACCGCTATTTTTCTGCTTGGCTTCTCCCCGGTGCTGCTGGCACCCGTTATACAGGCCATACATGGAGCTGACAGCGCTGAATACATTAATGGCTTCCGTCTGCTGATGCGCTGGGGTGGCGGTATTGCCGCGCTGCCTATCGGCCTGATGATTATACTGGCGGCCTGCAAAAACCGGCAGCACCTTGCTCCTGAACTCAAACCACTACGCAACGCTTTATATGCCTCTGTTTTTCTGTTTGGCATGGGTGGTGTTATCGGTTATCTGACGCATGGCATCAACACCATCATTCCGGCCCATTATCATGGCGCTATTGTCGGCGTTACCCTGGCTTTCATGGGGCTTAGTTATTATCTGCTGCCACGACTGGGCTTTGCCGCACCCCGCGGGCGGCTGGCAAACTGGCAGCCCTGGGTGTACGCAGGCGGACAATTGCTACACATCACCGGTCTGGGCGTGGCCGGTGCTTTCGGCATTCAGCGTAAAATAGCCGGTGGCGCGCAAGGCCTGGACAGCCTGCCAAAAATGCTCTTTATGGGGCTGATGGGAGTGGGCGGCCTGATTGCCATTATCGGCGGCATGCTGTTTCTGCTGGTAGCCATACGCAGCATGCTGCAACGTCAATCCCGGGCGGATGCGCAGCAGGCGTAAACCCGCTCGACAAACTGTTTTCTGCTTTCGGCATCCTGCAAAGCCTGCTCATCCTGTATGGGCAAATGTGGATATTGACGCATCCATTCACGCGCATAAATACCCGTACCGCTACGGCTCATGCGCGCGCCATCGGCAGAAAACAGTTTGACCTGACGCACCCCGCAACTGGGCGAAGCGCTTTTTAATACCGCGCCGCACAACAAGGGCAGGTTCCGCACATGGGTGCGCGCATAGCGATACAGGTCTTCCGTTATATCCAGACTGGTATCCTGCACCCCGATAACACGAGGACGCTCAATATCCCCCATCAACTGCACTGCCGGACGGGGTACGCCCAGCCCCATGCCGGTTTCAGGACACAAGGGGTAATAGTCAAACAATGCCGACCATTCCTGTAGCAGCAAAGGCAAAGGCTTGCAGCGACCGTCATAACGAACCTTCTGCCCCAGCAAACAGGCGCTTACCGCAATCAAGGGTTTTCGTGCAGGTGAAACCGTCATAATAAATTCATCCTGTCGGATAACAACATCCGCTATCATTCAGCCAGCTCAAAAAAAATATGGGCAGCCTGTAAAAGTATCACCCGAACAAAACTATTTCCTGATTACCCCTAAGGCTCAGCTACTGAGCCACCACCTGTAGGATAATACTCCTATCAACTTGATGGGAGAAAGAAAATGGCTAA
>JAHXHF010000156.1 GCA_025656895.1 gamma proteobacterium symbiont of Bathyaustriella thionipta | reverse complement strand
TTCTCTTCTTTCTTTCGCTCATTGGTTCATTTCTCCCATCACAGAGTACAGCTTAAACTACTGTCTTGATTATGGGGTCCACTTTACAACACGGCCGCAACGACAAACCGTATTCGCTATCATGTCCGTAAGGGTGATTCGCTCTCAACCATTGCGCATAAATTCAAAGTAGCCATCAATGATGTCCGGCAATGGAATCAGATCAAAGGAAACCTGATTAAACCGGGGCAGAAATTAACACTTTATATTGATGTAAAGAATCAGACCTAAGCAGCTTCTGGCGGCCGTAGCAATCAACCTGTAAAACGATTTATGCAATCTATTGATGACAAACTTTTACCTTTGCTGGATTTGCTCGGAAATAATCCTTATCTGAAATCCTTTGTTGTGGTAGTACTGACGCTGTTGCTGGCCAATCTGATTAGCTGGATATTGCTGGGTCTGCTGCAGAGACTGGCCAGTCTGAGTCAGGGGCAGCTGGATGATGTTCTGGTGAAGGCATTAAAATCACCGGTTTTTTATACAGTATTGATGCTGGGCTTAACCTTGTCGGTTAACCTGATGCCGGTTAGTGAAGCACTGCAGGACATTTTAATTTCGGTCTTGCAGTCTATCGGTATTCTGGTGTGGACACGTTTTGTTATCACTCTTTCCAGGGCGGTATTAGACAGTCTTTCCAACGACCAGAACCGTTTGCATCTGGTGCAGACATCCACCTTGCCCCTGTTTCAAAACCTGGCTGCCATTATTATTCTGGCAGTTGCCATTTATCTGCTGTTCAACGCCTGGGAAATAGACATGAGTGCCTGGCTGGCTTCAGCGGGCATAGTCGGTATTGCGGTGGGTTTCGCCGCCAAAGATACACTGTCCAATCTGTTTTCCGGGGTTTTTATTCTGGCTGACGCCCCCTATAAAATCGGTGATTATGTGGTGCTGGATGGTGGTGAACGAGGAAAAATTACTCATATCGGCATCCGCAGTACGCGTATGTTGACACGTGATGATGTGGAATTGACCATTCCAAATGCCATCATGGGTAATTCCAAGGTCATTAATGAATCGGGTGGGCCTCATCTGAAATATCGCATCCGCATCCCTGTAGGTGTGGCTTATGGCTCTGATGTTGACCAGGTGGAAACCGTATTGAAGGAAATCGCTTTGGCTGAGCCGCGTATCTGCCAGTTTCCCGAACCCAGAATACGCTTTCGAGCCCTGGGTACTTCCAGTCTGGATTTTGAATTATTGGGCTGGGTCAGTCATCCCGAGTTGCGTGGTCAGGCATCCCATTTTTTGCTGAAAGCTATTTATAAACAGTTCAATGAGCATGACATTGAAATTCCTTATACAAAACAGGATATCTATATCAAGGAAATGCCACAACGTTCGTGATGGGTGCTTGCGCACTGCCTGTTGAACAGGAACGGATACAGCATGTCTGATTTTCCCTGGCAGAAGTTTCTGGCTCCCCGCTTCTGGCCTTCCTGGATCGGCCTGGCGTTATTGCGTGTCAGTATTTATCTGCCCTATCCCTTACTGATGCGTGCAGGGCAATCTATTGGCCTGTTGTTGTTTTATTTTATGCCTTACCGGCGGCGTATCGCGCTGCATAATATTCGTTTGTGTTTTCCGCACTTATCGGATGAAAAACAATTTCAGTTAGTGAAAGAAAACTTTGTCTCTATCGGACAATCGCTTCTGGAAACCGCATTTAGCTGGTGGGGGAAGTTGCCTGATAATCAATGGCCAACAGTTCGTATTGAAGGCCTGCAACATTTGAAAAATGCGCTGGCGGCCCAAAAAGGCGTTATCCTGCTGAGTGCTCATTTCAGCTGTCTGGAAATAGGTGCGCGTTTTCTACTGCAAAAGCAGCCTTTAGTTGCTTTTGCGCAGGAAGTGCGTAATCCCCTTTTCCATGCGGTGATGTTGAGAGCGCGTTCCAGAAAGCTGGATTTGTTATTACGTGATGATGTGCGTGGCATGATTCGCGCGCTCAGGAATAACGCGGTTATCTGGTATGCAATGGATCAGGATTATGGTCAAAAAGGCAGTGTTTTTTCGCCTTTTTTTAATATAGATGCCGCAACCTTGTGCAGTACTTCGCGTCTTGCACGGGCTACAGACTGCCGGGTAATGCCTTTTTATACCCATCGATTAAAAAACGGGCAGGGCTACCGCATAGCATTATTGCCGTCTTTGAAAAATTTTCCGGCCGATTCCTGTCTGCAGGATAATACGCGTATTCATCAATTGATTGAGAAACAGATCAATCAATATCCGGAACAATATTTGTGGCTGCATCGCCGTTTCAAAACCCGACCTGCGGGCAAGGTTTCACCCTATCCGGCAAAGCAGCGCAGAATACGCCGTTATCATCAGGCAGAAGCCGGTGTTCGGTATAATTTTTATAACCGGAGTGTACTCGATCTGCTGAAAGCCAATCAGCTGCAATCCTTTGAGGATTTCTGGTCTTTACATCTTCCCTGGGTTGAAGCACCGAATAAACGTCGTGGTGGATACAGTGGTGTTGTGCGTCATGAATTGCAATATGCACAGAACCGTATCCATGTATTTATAAAGAGACAGGAAAATCACAATACATTTTCATTACGTCATCCATGGCGTGGCATACCGACCTTCGAGCGTGAATACCGCAATATAGCTTATCTGCAAGCCCGAGCTATTCCCGCTATTGACTGCTTGTACTATGCGCAGCGACTACAGAATAATAATTTACAGGCCATACTGGTCACTTTTTCGATTGAAGACAGCCATCGTACCCTGAAAGAGATGATTCTGGATGAGGACACAAGTGCTGAACATAAAGATCGAGCGCTTTATGCGTCCGGTTACTATATGGCTCGCCTGCACAGCTTTCATATAAAACACGGCTGCTTTTTCCCCACTCATATTTTTGTGAATAAAACTTTTCATGAGCGGCTGGATATTCGTTTGATTGATCTGGAACGCATGAAGCGCTGGCAAACTATCAGGAGCGCGAGCAGAAATGATTTACGCCAGTTCTTTCGCCGTGCGGAGATGTTTTCTTCTTTGCAGATAGACCGCTTTATTGAAGGCTATAGCGATTTCTTTCCTGATAAAAAAGCGCTGCACCGAATTGCCAGGGAGCAGAAAGAACGCTATTGGCAGGGCTGAACAGGCGGGCGTGGCTTTATGCCTTTCGCTGATGCTTGAACTGCAAATGATAAAGTTCGGCATAAGCCCCGTTTTGCGCCAGCAAGTCCTGATGCGTGCCGCTTTCAATAATCCGGCCATGATCCAGCAGTACAATTTTATCGGCATTTTCAATTGTGGAAAGCCGATGCGCGATCACCAGTGTGGTACGGTTTTTCATCACTTCTTCAAGTGCCGCCTGAATGTGGCGTTCAGAGCGGGTGTCCAGTGCTGAAGTGGCTTCATCCAGTATCAGCAGCGGCGCATTTTTTAAAATAGCCCGCGCAATGGCCAAGCGTTGGCGTTGTCCTCCCGACAGCAAAACGCCGTCTTCACCAATCACCGTTTGCAGGCCCTGTGGCAGTTTTTCAATAAATTCAAGCGCATTGGCTTTTTCGGCGGCCTGCATAATCTGCTGTTGGCTGGCGGAGGCCATGCCACCGTAAGCAATATTGGCGGCCACTGTATCATTAAACAGAGTGGTTTGTTGTGAGACCAGTGCGATATGGCTGCGTAAATTGTGCAGCTTATAATCCAGTATGGGCACATCATCCAGACAGATTTCACCTTGCTGATAATTATAAAAACGTGCGATAAGAGCGGCCAGCGTTGATTTTCCACTGCCCGAATGCCCTACCAGAGCCACTACCCGGCCCGCCTCAATGTCAAGATTAATAGCCTGTAAAACGCGTAACTACTCAGCGAAAATAACACAAAAAAGTGCTTGACACGATTTTAGCGTTATTTTTACTTTTTTAATTGCGCAACTGGCGACCCCC
>JAHXHF010000319.1 GCA_025656895.1 gamma proteobacterium symbiont of Bathyaustriella thionipta | reverse complement strand
ACACAGCAATACCTTATAAAATAGTCGAATTTTTATATTTTAAGGGCTTGCCAGTGCGGTCACTGTGGTTAAGTCCGACAGACTCCTAGCCCAGACTCACACGTTTATTACTATCTATGAACTGGAAAACCACCTGAAGGCTCAGGTACGGTAAGGTCGCGAGTATGAACAACACCGGCGTACAGACCCGGCCATTAGGTATGAATCTGTTTATTTAGAAATCAGAAAGCTGCCTGGAAGTGAACCAAACAAAAAGAACAGGCTATGCCCCGGGACATATCTGACAATGAACCACATGAGCCGCCTGTACGGCTGGCCAGTTAATCGATTAAATAATGTAAGTACTCAGCCAGCGGGCTGTCTGGTTATGGGGAATCACAGCAAAAGAATGCTAGATTTATCCATAATCCGACGGACTTGCCGGTTCCATTTACTACTGGCCGAGTAGCCACCTTGAAGGGTTCTGGCCTTCGCTTAACAGATCCGGGTTCATTCCACCCAACCTGATCAGTGGCCAGCAGTCAATTTACTCCATCAGCTCGCGCTCTACTTTCTCCGGGTTCTCGTGCCTTACATCCTTGCCCTTTACCAGAAAAATGGTGTGACGCGCGATATAGGCCGCATGGCCGCTGATACGTTCCAATGCCCTCAGTTCCAGGGTGATTTCCACAATATGTCCAATATTGCGGGCATCTTCTATCAGATAGGTTGACAGGCGTCGCAGGGCTGCTTTCATTTCCTCATCCAGGCGGGAATTCATACGGATCACTTCAAACGCCAACTGGCTGTCAAGATCAGCAAAAGCATCCACTGCCTTGTGCAGCACATCCACTACTAACAGCGCCAGTTTGGGTATGTCGGCTAGCAGAACATAACTGGGAGGATTGGTATTCTCGCTATCATAAAAGTGCAGCGTCAGGCGGGCAATACGCCTTGCCTGGTCACCGATCCGCTCCAGGTCTGACATGATTTTGCCCACCGCCATGATTTCGCGCAGATCCTTGGCCATGGGCTGACGCTTGGCAATGATATGAATGATCTGGTCATCCACCATCAATTCAATGTCATCAATTTTTTTATCCTGAGCTACTACTTCCCCGGCGCGTTCCAGATCCTCGTCCTCCAGGCTTCTGACCGCCTGTACAATCTGTGTTTCGACCAACCGGCCGGCATCAACCACGGCGCGGTGCAGGCTCTCCAGCTCTCTGTCGTAACTCTTGATTGTATGACCGCTGCTTATCTCATTCATTTTCACTATCCCCTGGGTGTTATGCTCAATCTCTGCCTGGCCGTTGCCGGGCTATTTTTCCTTAAGAAGCGTCCTGACTCAGCCAAAACGACCCGTGATGTAGTCCTCGGTTAACTGATGAGCCGGTTTGGTAAAAATATCATCGGTTTTACCCACCTCAACCAACCTTCCCAGATGAAAATAGGCGGTGCGCTGAGACACCCGCGCGGCCTGTCGCATTGAGTGGGTTACGATGGCGATGGTGTATTGTTCACGCAATTCCTCCATCAGCTCTTCCACCTTGGCGGTCGCTATGGGATCCAGTGCGGAACAGGGTTCATCCATCAGGATGACGTCGGGTGACACGGCAATGGCGCGAGCAATACACAGACGCTGTTGCTGCCCCCCCGACAAACCGGTTCCAGGCTGATCCAGACGATCTTTTACCTCTTCCCACAGGCCCGATTTTTGCAGGGTCGATTCTACCAGGGCATCCAACTCGGACGGACTGCTTACCAGACCGTGAATACGAGGTCCATAAGCAACATTCTCGTAGATCGATTTGGGAAAAGGATTGGGTTTCTGGAATACCATCCCTACCTGGGCGCGCAATGGCACTACGTCCATACGTTTATCATAGATATCCTGATCGCCCAACTTGATCTCTCCGTCCACCCGGCAGATATCAATGGTGTCGTTCATTCGATTCAGGCAACGCAGAAAGGTCGATTTACCGCAACCGGACGGGCCGATCATGGCAATGATCTCATTCTGTCCAATATCCAGACTGACATCAAAAATAGCCTGCTTATCCGCGTACCAGACATTCACGTTTCCAGCGCTCATGCGTGGCCTGGCAGCGGTAATATCACCGACTGTTTCACTATATTGATAGTCAGCCGCATCTAATGGTTCGGCCTTGTTTGTACTGGATTGCATCGCAGCTGCCAGTGAAGGATCGCTGATGGTAGCTGCATCGACTGTCGCGTTCATAGGTTTAACCTCTGTCTTACGGATCAATTTTCTGTTCTGCGCTCTGGCAGTCGCCAGTATCGCCGTCTTTCCGGCAGCTGATTCAATGATGTTTCACCCAAAGGATGACAACAGGGATCATAGCCAGGCCGTTTCATCACCAGCGCCGTTCAAAGCGGCGGCGTAAAATCACTGCCATCAGATTCATCACAACAAGGAAGGCCAGCAATACCATAATGGCCGCCGAAGTACGCTCTACAAAAGCCCGCTCGGGACTGTCCGCCCACAGATAAACCTGTACAGGCAGTACGGTTGCCGGGTCCAGCATACTTTGGGGAATATCCACGATGAACGCCACCATACCAATCATCAGTAGCGGCGCTGATTCGCCCAGCGCCTGAGCCATACCAATGATGGTACCGGTGAGCATGCCAGGCATGGCCAGCGGTAACACATGATGCGTAATGGTCTGCATCCTGGAGGCCCCCACCCCGAGCGCCGCCTCACGAATGGAGGGTGGTACGGATTTCAGTGCGGCCCGACTGGCAATAATAATAGTGGGCAGTGTCATCAGTGTCAGCACCAGACCGCCCACCACGGGAGCTGATCGGGGCAGGCCGAAGAAGTTGATGTATACCGCCAGCCCCAGCAGCCCGAACACGATTGAGGGCACCGCGGCCAGATTGTTGATGTTGACTTCAATCAGGTCGGTCCAGCGATTCACCGGCGCAAACTCTTCCAGATAGATCGCTGTGGCGACCGCCAGCGGAAAAGACAGCAGCAGGGTAATCAGAATGGTGTACAGCGAACCCATCACAGCACCGCCTATGCCTGCCTGTTCCGGCTCACGGGAATCCCCATGGGTAAAGAAAGACAGATTGAAACGGGTCGCCACGGCATCTTGCTGTTCCAGACGCTCTACCCAGTGGATCACTTTATCCTTTACCCGCCGACTGGCTTCAGGAATGCTGCGGTCAATATGGCCCTTTACGAGCATATCAATGTCATCGTCGGCGGTCAGCCATACAGGGCGACTGCTGCCGATGATACCCGTATCTTCCAGCACCATATTCCGCAGTTGCAGTGAGGCTCCCGAGCTGATCATCTTGTACAGCATGCGTTTGTCTTTACGCTTTCTGACATCGGGAAAAGTGGCTCGCAGTGCCGCTTTCACCAGACCGGCATAATCGGCAGACGACAACACCTCGGGATCTTTGCTACCGGCAGGATCCAGTCGTTGTGAATCAAAATTGATCAGCAGGCGGATCTCGGTTTGAAAAAATCCCGAGTAACCTTTACTGATAATATCGCCAAACAGCATCGCCACCAGACTCAGCCCGATCATGATGGCGCCCAGGCCAATAAGCCGGAAATGTCGTTCGCGGCGGTTGCGCTTGCGTAAGCCCGCATGAATCCGGTCAATCGGCTTCACAGCGCCATCATTCATACTGTTCACGGTATTTCCTCACAACGTGCAAAGCGATGATATTCAGGATCAGGGTGATAACAAACAGGGTCAGCCCCAGGGCGAAGGCCGCCAGAGTCTTGGGGCTATCGAACTCCTGATCGCCTACCAGCAAGGTCACGATCTGGACAGTCATCGTGGTCACACTATCCAGAGGGTTGGCGGTTAATTTTGCTGTCAGACCGGCTGCCATCACAACAATGTAAGCGCCAATAAATCAGCACCTATTATTTCACCTGTACATCGGTAACACTTTCTCCTGAGTATTTCACAGGAGATGATCATGGATAATA
>JAHXHF010000198.1 GCA_025656895.1 gamma proteobacterium symbiont of Bathyaustriella thionipta | reverse complement strand
AATGCGCGTGATGCCGGCAGTTATATTGAACGCTTAGGCTTTTTCAATCCGGTTGCTAAGGGCGGGGAAGAGCGTCTGCGTATTGATCGTGAACGTATTGAATATTGGGTTTCCAAAGGTGCCGGGCCTTCAGATCGGGTTAAAAACCTGCTGAAACAGCCTGCCTGAAAAGGTTAGACCTGCGCCGCTCATGACGGCGGATGACGATGCTTTGCTCACACTGGGTAAAATAACCGGTGTACACGGTATTAAAGGCTGGGTAAAGCTTTTTTCAGAAACCCGGCCGCGTGAAGGCATACTGGATTATTCACCTTTATGGTTGAAAACCCGGCAAGGCTGGCGGGCGTATGAACGTTTGCAGGGGCGCAGACAGGGCAAGCTGATTATTGCTCAACTGGCCGATTGCTTGACGCGTGACGAAGCCGCGTTGCTGACGGGGGCTGAAGTGGCTGTAAAACGCAGCCAGTTAGCCGCTACTGAAGCTGATGAATATTACTGGGCTGATTTGCAGGGCATGCAGGTGTGTAATCTGCAGCAGGTGGCTTTGGGCGAAGTGCTTGAAATTTTTGAAACCGGTGCCAATGATGTGCTGGTGGTCAAGGGTGAGCGACAACGGCTGATCCCTTTTGTGCAACCTGACATTATTTGTAAGGTGGATCTGCAAAGTCGAACCATTACGGTTGACTGGGATGCCGACTTTTGATGCGTTTTGACATCATCAGCCTGTTTCCACAAATGTTTGATGCGCTGGATTTCGGTATTCCGGGTCGGGCGCAAAAGAAAGATTTACTGAAGTTGTGTTGCTGGAACCCGAGGGATTACACCAGCGACGCGCACAGAACGGTGGATGATCGCCCTTATGGCGGCGGCCCCGGTATGGTTATGATGTATCAGCCGCTGGCCGATACCTTAAGTGCCATCAGAGCGCAGCAGGGACATGCCCCGGTAGTGTGCCTCAGTCCACAGGGTCGCAGGCTGGATCAGAAAATGGCGCAGCGTTTTGCGCAACAAACCAATATGGTTTTGCTCTGTGGTCGCTATGAGGGCATAGATGAACGTTTTATACAGCATTTTGTCGATGAGGAAGTATCCATCGGTGATTATGTGCTGAGTGGCGGTGAATTGCCGGCCATGACATTGATTGATGCAGTAACGCGCATGTTGCCGCAAGCGTTGGGTGATGCCGAGTCGGCTGAGCAGGACTCGTTTATGAACGGCCTGCTGGATTGTCCGCATTACACTCGGCCGGAAATTGTGGCTGACAGCGCGGTGCCTCCTGTTTTATTGGGTGGTCACCATGAAAAGATTGCGCGCTGGCGTCTGCAACAGGCGTTGAGACGCACACAGAAAAGACGATTGGATTTGCTGCAGCACAGGCAGCTGTCCGAACTGGAACAGGAATTATTGAATGATCAGTCAACGGCGGATTAAGCTGTTTGGCATAACAGGAGAAGCAAGGCCATGAGTACTCTGATTCAGCAACTGGAAACAGAACAGCTTAACAATGATATTCCCGAGTTTGCACCGGGCGATACCGTCACGGTACAGGTGAAGGTAAAAGAAGGTGATCGTGAACGTTTGCAGGCTTTTGAAGGCGTAGTGATTGCCAAGCGTAATCGTGGGCTTAATTCAGCCTTTACGGTAAGAAAAATTTCTCATGGCGAAGGTGTAGAGCGTGTTTTTCAAACTCACAGTCCCAGCGTAGGCAGCATCAAGGTCATTCGCCGTGGTGATGTGCGTCAAGCCAAGCTGTATTACCTGCGTGGTCTGACCGGCAAAGCCGCCCGTATCAAAGAAAAAATCTAGCTTATCCGTTTGCTTTGCTGCTGAAATATTCTCAGCACCAGGCAGAACGAGCAGCTGTTTTAACAAATTGCTGAGCAGCCTTTACTCACTGCGCAGCACAAAGCCGCACCATTATTTTGTGTGCGGCTTTTTTGTGGTTACGGGAATGCCTGCCGCTGTATCTGCCGCATGAGGGACAGATGTTCATCATCTGTGCCATTTGATTTACAACCAGGCCCATGAATCCACTTCACCTTCTGTCGGTTGCCCCCATGCTGGACTGGACGGATCGCTTTGAGCGTTATTTTCTGCGTTTGATCAGTCGTCGGGTGCTGCTCTATACCGAGATGATTACCACAGCGGCCCTGTTGCACGCGGATGCCGATTATCTGCTGGAATTTGATGATGCCGAGCATCCTCTGGCCCTGCAACTGGGCGGCAGTGATGCGCATGAACTGGCCCTGTGTTCGCGCCTGGGGCAGGACAGAGGCTATGACGAGATTAACCTGAATCTGGGTTGTCCCAGTAACCGTGTGCAGAATGGCCAATTTGGTGCTTGTCTGATGTTGCAGCCGCAACGGGTGGCGGAATGTACTGCTGCCATGGTGCATGCGGTGGAAATACCGGTAAGCGTGAAAATCCGTATTGGTGTGGATGAACACGACCGTTATGAAGAACTGCATCGGTTTGTCCAGATGATCGCGGCCAGCGGCGTAGAGCGCTTTATTGTGCACGCGCGTAAAGCCTGGCTGAGTGGTTTAAGTCCGAAACAGAATCGTGAAATTCCACCGCTGAAGTACGAAACCGTGTTTCAGTTGAAACAGGATTTTCCGCATCTGGACATCAGTCTGAACGGGGGGGTGGGTTCATTAGAACAGTCACAAACCCTGTTACACAGGGTGGACGGGGTCATGATCGGACGTGAGGCTTATCATAATCCGTGGATGCTGTCGCGGGCCGATGAGCTGATTTATGGTGAAGCGCCACAACATAAAAGCCGCCATCAGGTATTGGAAGAATTTCTGCCCTTCGTAGAGCGCCAGCTAAGCCGTGGTATTCGTCTGCATCATATAACGCGGCATATTATCGGCCTGTTTCACGGCTGCACGGGTGCCAGAGCCTGGCGGCGTTATCTCAGTGAGCAGGCGCACAAGCCACAGGCGGGCATAGAGGTGATCAGGCGGGCTGCCGAAGCCGTTGCTGATACTGATGCCGGATGAGCTGGTTGTGGCTGAGCCTGCTGTGTGCCCTGGCGTTGGCTTCTGCCGATGCACTGCTCAAGGCTCGCCTGTCTGATTACAGTGCGCGTGAATTGACTCTGGTGCGCTTCAGCTGGGCGGGTCTGCTGCTGTTACCGCTGTTATGGTGGTATCCCCTGCCGAGCGTACCCCCGGCTTTCTGGGGCTTGTGTGCCTTACTGGTACCGTTGGAAATAAGCGCCATGCTGATCTATATGCGCGCTATTCGTGATTATCCTCTCAGCCACACTTTACCCTATATGGCCTTTACGCCGGTGTTTGTATTACTGACCGGTTATCTGTTGTTGGGAGAAAAAGTTTCTCTACCGGGTTTCGCGGGAATTTTGCTGGTGGTGACAGGCGCGTGGATATTGAATCGGCAGCAGGCGCCGGTTTTTTCCGGATCGTTAACCCGGGGGTTTCACCCGGTCGCTCTGAAATTAAGGTAAAAGTGATTGTCGTTTATGGTGATTCAGCGAATATAAGCAAAGTACGAAGTGTAATCAGGCTGTGCTGAACGCGCCCTCGCACCGGTCTCGCCGTCCAGCCGCGGTATTTACTCAATCATCAATAGCTTGGGCTATTGACTCAATCGCAAATCCACGGCTGAACGACGATCCCGGCACGATCATCGCGTTCCCGGGTGAAACCCCCGGGTTATGGTTGCGACCCTGGCATGACCTGATGGCACATCCGGGTTCTCGCATGATGTTGCTGGTGGCCTTTCTGTATAGCCTGACCTCAGTATTGGGTAAAGCCGCCATGGCTTATGTGCCGGCCATCAGCTTTGGTGCTTTTTATTTTGTTCTGCTGGGTGGGGTGATGCTGTTGTTGATGTTGCTGCATCGTCCCTCCGTAAGCGCCAATAAATCAGCACCTATTATTTCACCTGTACATCGGTAACACTTTCTCCTGAGTATTTCACAGGAGATGATCATGGATA
>JAHXHF010000139.1 GCA_025656895.1 gamma proteobacterium symbiont of Bathyaustriella thionipta | reverse complement strand
TATTTATAAGTTATTTCTATCGGTAGCATGAGCATGCTTATGAATGGTTTTTGCCAAACAAGATTCTTAAAAAAACAGTGAAACTTCAGTCCACGAAGTTATCCACAGAAAATGTGCATAACTGTAAAACTGTTATGATCAGAATGGTTTAATTAATCTGCTTGAATTGTTTTCAATAAAAATGATGCAACCTTATGAATTATCGAAATAAAATAAAATCATTGTACGGGCTGTTGTTTTTTTTCTGGATTGGGTCGCTTTCAGCTGCAGAAAGGATGCCTTTAACCCAAATACAGGAGGCCGCTCAAGCGGGTGATCACTGGGCGCAATTAAATCTGGGGGCTGCTTGGGATAATGGCCTACTGGGATTACCTGTAAATGCGGGGAAAGCCGCGTACTGGTACGGGCAGGCGGCGCAGGCCGGTATTGCCGAAGCACAATTTAATCTGGCGCATTTAATGGTAACGCATGCAGAAATAGCGGGTGGGGCTGAGCAGGCCAGAATCTGGTTTCACAAAGCCGCCGAACAAAATCTGCCTGACGCACAATTCCTGCTGGGCATCATGCTGGCCGAAGGTGCGGGTGGTGCGGTAGAGGTGGATAAAGCCGTTTATTGGTTGCAACTGGCAGCCTCAGCCGGTCAGCAGGATGCGGCTGATTATCTGCAAAAACACTTCAATCACACGCGCTGACTCATAATCCGCTATAATATGCGCCCCTTTGTAACTTTGGAAAGATTGTGTCCACTACTGATAAAATTCGTAACGTCGCCATCATCGCGCATGTCGATCATGGTAAAACCACTTTAGTGGATCAATTGTTAAGCCAGTCCGGTACCCTGGGCGAGCGTTTCGGCCCGGTCGAGCGCGTCATGGACAGCAATGATCTGGAAAAAGAACGTGGTATCACCATTCTTTCCAAGAACACTGCCATTCGCTGGAATGACTACCGGGTAAATATTGTAGACACACCGGGCCATGCCGATTTCGGTGGCGAGGTCGAGCGTGTTTTATCCATGGTGGATTCGGTCATCTTATTGGTGGATGCGGTAGAAGGCCCCATGCCACAAACCCGTTTTGTTACCCAGAAAGCGTTTGACCAGGGCCTGCGCCCGATGGTGGTGATTAACAAAATTGACCGCGATGGCGCGCGTCCCGACTGGGTGCTGGATCAAACCTTTGATCTGTTTGATCGCCTCGGTGCTACCGATGAACAGCTGGATTTTCCGGTTATCTATGCTTCGGCCATGAACGGTTATGCGTCTGAAGATATGGATGTCAGCGAAGGTGACATGTCGGCGCTGCTGGATAAAATCATTCAGCATACGCCGCCACCGGATGTTGATTTGAATGCGCCGTTTCAGATGCGTATTTCTTCTATTGATTACTCCAGCTATGTGGGTGCAATCAGTGTCGGGCGTATCAATCGGGGTACGGTCAGTCCGGGTGATCGTGTCACTGTGGTTGACCGTCATGGCGAGCAGCAAACTATCCGTGTCGGCCAGGTATTTGGCTTTCACGGACTGGATCGTGTTGAAGTGGAGCAGGCCGGAGCCGGAGACATAGTGGCGTTGACCGGCATTGCAACACCGGGCATCTCCGATACTTTGTGCCACCCGGATGCGGTGGAATCGCTGCCTGCACTGAGTGTGGATGAACCTACTGTCAGCATGACCTTTCAGGTAAACAAATCACCTTTCGCCGGCAAGGAAGGCAAGTTTATTACCAGTCGCCAGATTCGTGAGCGTCTGGATCGCGAGTTGATTCATAACGTGGCGCTGCGGGTGGAACTTTCCGATGACCCGGATCGCTTTCGTGTGTCCGGCCGCGGAGAGCTGCATTTATCCATCCTGATTGAAAATATGCGCCGTGAAGGTTATGAACTGGCAGTGTCGCGTCCTGAAGTGATTTATCGCGAAGTGGAAGGCGAAGTATGCGAACCCTATGAGCAATTGACGGTGGATGTGGAAGAAGATCATCAGGGCGGCATTATGGAAGCGCTGGGAGAACGCCGAGGCCAACTCAGCGACATGGTGCCGGACGGCAATGGCCGGGTGCGGCTGGATTATGTCATCCCGGCGCGTGGCTTGATCGGCTTTCAAACCGAGTTCATGACACTGACCTCGGGTACGGGGCTGATGTACCATGTTTTTGACCATTACGGCGAAGCGCAGCATGGTGAGTTTGCCAACCGCAACAATGGCGCGCTTATCAGCAATTCCACCGGCAAGGCGCTGGCTTATGCTCTGTTCAATTTACAGGAACGCGGTCGATTGCTGATTGGTCATGCGGAAGAAGTATATGAAGGCCAGGTGATCGGCATACATGCGCGTGCTAATGATTTAACGGTCAACCCGCTGAAAGCCAAGCAACTGACCAACATCCGCGCCGCCGGAACCGATGAAAATCTGATTCTGTCGCCAAAAATTGATTTAACTCTGGAACAGGCGCTGGAAATGATTAATGAAGATGAGCTGGTGGAAATCACACCGCTTTCTATTCGTATCCGCAAAGAGCATTTGAAAGAACACGAACGCAAAAGGGCCGGGCGTCCGGCTAAAGATTAGTAAAAAAGTGATTAACCGGTTACCTCCTTGTAACCAGTTAATCACTGGCTGTGCCTGGGTGCGTATCCGTACGCCGTGCATCCCTGCAAAGGTCATCCTGACCTTATATCAAAATTTCCATCTGCTATTTCAAGAGTCATCCCTGACGTTGAACAGTGTGCTGCAAAACAGTCTTCACGCCAATAGGCAATAATCAACAAGAGTTGTAAGCCAGGGCTGACATGTGTAACGCTTTGGGTAATATTGCAGTACAGCTTGCCACTCGATAGAATGCCATGCAGTTATTTTTACAGTACACCTTATAGGTTGCCTTAATCACATAAAAGGGGAAGAAAATGAGCAGATTATTGCTGCTATCAGTCGTGTTGCTTTCAGCTTGCGGTACTGATATCGAAGATCCGAGATCCATTGCTGAATTAAAAGCTGCTTCGGAAAATCTGGCCTATGCGGCCAAGTCTATGCAGCTAAAAGATCAAAATTTTGATAAGCGCATGCAAAGACTGTCTGAATACTCTGAAGGTTTGTCCGACGCTACCATCAAAAATCAGAAGCTTATTGCCAGCGAGATTGATGCCGTCAGAAACGAGCACAAACTGTTGATGCAGGTCTTCAAGGAATTTGATGCCAAGGTGGATAAACTGGAAGCTTTGTACATCAGTGAAGGCACCATAGAATTAACTGGTGCAGATGGTAAGATCAATATGTCACGGTTTCCAACAGGGGCCTCAGCAAAATGTTTTTTTTCTGAGGAATTTGCTGACAAAAGAGATGCGACTGCTCCTCATCATAGAACTAGATTTTCTGGATCAATTCAAACACAAGGAGAATGGGAGATTAATGGTGTTACTTATAATTTAAATGATCGTGTTACTGCTAGGGTTCAATCTGAGGAGAGGCAAGCAAAGGATGGTGGGACTTTTTTTAAGCGCATCATTGCTGCGACCTTCAAAAATACCAGGGGAGAATTAGTCAGTAGTGAACGTATGGAAGGTTATCTTTTGTCTGAAAGCGGACAGCAAAGAATACCTTTTCAAGTACGTGAGAAAAATGGAAAAACACAATATTTCATTCCAAAAGGTACCAAATGCTCTTTGGTTTTAACCAAGCCGTTTAATTTTGATGTGCGTATATAATGCTGAGAAAATCATGATGCCACAAAGAATCCGAGTATTTCTTGTTGCTATTTTGATATTGTTCATTTTTTTAGGGGGGTGTGGAGATGGAGTTGAGACGCCAAAGCCAAAAGATGAAGCAAGTGCTAGAAAGGAGCTCGCGAAGCTCAATATAGCTTACTCATCCAGGGGTCTCATGATGGCTATTTCGTAAGCGCCAATAAATCAGCACCTATTATTTCACCTGTACATCGGTAACACTTTCTCCTGAGTATTTCACAGGAGATGATCATGGAT
>JAHXHF010000039.1 GCA_025656895.1 gamma proteobacterium symbiont of Bathyaustriella thionipta | reverse complement strand
GGGGTCGCCAGTTGCGCAATTAAAAAAGTAAAAATAACGCTAAAATCGTGTCAAGCACTTTTTTGTGTTATTTTCGCTGAGTAGTTACGTTGGTTATTAATTATTTTCGGTCTGCCATTTTTTTTAGTGGGAGCAGTATTTTTACTGTATTCAATTATTCCTACCCTGTATGAAGCCACTATCATGAGTTCCTGGCCATCTGTACAGGGGCACTTGCTGAGCACAAAGCTGGAATCACACAGAGGTAAAGATAGCTATTCTTACCAGGCTCAGGCTGAATATCGCTATACCGTGAATAGTCGCGATTATCGGAATAATCGTGTTGCCATCAACACCAACCCGGACAATAGCGGCGACTTTCAGCAAAATATGGCGCAAAAGCTGCAAAAAGCCCGCATATCCGGTAAAAGCATCCCTGTCTGGTATGACCCGGATAACCCGCAAAACTCATTATTGAATCGACAATTTCGCTGGCCTTTAATCGGCGTTGAGATGCTTTTTGTGCTGGCCTTCGGTGGTGTTGGTTTTGCCCTGATGTTTTTTGGCTGGCGAGGCACCAGGGAAACTGTATTACCTCCCGAAGACCGGGACAAACCCTGGTTGGCGGACCCGGACTGGCAACAGGGGAAAATACATTCATCGGCAAAGAGTTCCGTATGGGCTATGGGGCTGTTTGCAGTTTTCTGGGATCTCATCAGTGTTTTTCTGATTTACAAGTTCCCCGATGTGTGGGATGAAAAAGGTTTCTGGGTTGCCTCCCTGCTGCTGTTATTTCCTCTCGCCGGCATCTGGTTGACCCATCTGGCCATCAAAAGCTGGCGCCAGTGGAAACGTTTTGGCGTTACACCGCTCACCCTGGATCCTTATCCCGGTTCTATCGGTGGGGATGTGGGGGGTACGATCGACATCAATGCACCCTATAATTCACGACAACCCTGTGAAGTGACTCTAAACTGCATAAACCGCTATACCAGCGGCACGGGTAAAAACCGCACAACCCGCGAAAAACTCATATGGCAGGAAGAAGGCTACGCCCGGGTCATACCCGAAGCCCGGGGTTGCGCCCTTCAATTTCGTTTTGAAGTACCTGCCGGCCTGCCTCACAGTGAAAAGCCTTCCGACTCTTATCACCTGTGGCGCTTACAGATTAAAAGTGAGTTACAGGGCGTCAATCTGGAACGGGATTTCAATATTCCGGTCTTTGAGACGGAAACACTTTCCCGCCATCTTGATCTGTTATCCGTTGATGAACGGCCGCAAGGCGTGGTTGAACCCGGCATTGAATCATTGCTGCCCATGACCCGCAGCGGTCATAAAATCCGTATCTTTTACCGCGTATTGCATAACCCGATGCGCAGCTTTGGCATAGCTCTGTTTGGTGCTATTTTTTTTGGCATCGGTGTTTTTTTATGGCAGGACGCCGAAAAAGGAAGCGGCATGTTATATGTCATGGCCGCTATCTTTTCACTGGTGGGTGGTGCGCTCATACTGGGTGGACTCTATTCGGCCTTCAGCAGCCTGCTGATAGAACTAGATGAGCAACGCATCAGCAGTACACGCCGTCTTTTCGGCCTGAAATTACGTCAGATCATTGCCCCTCGTAACCGTATTGGAAAAATAGAAGCCAGCCAGACTTCCAGTAGCCAGCAAGGCTCAAAGCATACACTTGAATATCGGATAGTCACCCGATTTAAAGGCAAGGATCTGATTCTGGCTGAACAAATCAAAGGAAATAAAGCACGCGATATTGTTATCAACTGGTATGAAGAAGAGCTGGGTAACCAAACAAAAGCCGAACTGGCCTTGTAAGCACAGAATATCATGTCATCCAAGCTTACCAAATCACACCCAAAACAAGCCTTGTCAGCTGAAAGCAAAACGCAACCCTGGTTGAGCAAAGCGGAATGGAAAAATAACCGGATTGCATCAACAGCCAAACATAACTTGTGGCTTTTGTGGTCATTGACACTTGTCCTGAGTTTGCTCTGTGTATTTCTCGCCTTCAGGTTCAATCAGGTATGGAATGAACATGGCATGGTTGCCCTGTTGCTGGCGGCTTTTCCACTGGCTGCTTTCGTTATGCTTAATCAAAGCATTAAAGCCAGCCGTGAGTGGCTAAGTTATGGCACAAGTACACTGACTCTTGATCCTTTTCCAGCCAGCATAGGTGGGGATGCAGCAGGCTACATCCATCTTGAACTACCCTATGTGAGTGGGCAGATATTCGAGATCAGGCTGGAATGTGTTCATCACTATGCGGAAAATATAGAGGAAAATAAGCAACGCAAATCAAGCAGTGTCTGGCAGCAACAGGGTTATGCGCGTGTCACACAGGCCGCCAGTGGCGTTGCCGTAGCTTTCCGTTTTCAGATTCCTGCTTACCTGCCCGCCAGTAAAGATGGAAATATCAATGATTCCCGCTATAGCTGGCATCTGTATCTCAAAAGCAGGATGAGTAGCGACCATCTGGATAGAGAATTTATTATTCCAGCCTTTCCCGGCAGCCAGACTTCCAGCAGCATCAACTTTCTATCGGTCGAAGAACAGCCCGAAAGTCTGCATGAGCGGACTCTTGAATCTATCCTGCCACTTCGTCAACAAACAGCAAGCTCTGTACTTGTTCATTATCCCATACTGCGTAATTTACCCGACAGCCTGGGCACAGCCGCCATCGGCACTATACCTCTGCTGATTGGTATTTTTTTATTCAACAAAAATCCTGATGGTGGTTTTTCAATCGTTCTGATGAGTTGGGGTGCAATCTTGCTGGGTGCTGGCTTTAGCCTGTCTGCCCTGTATTCGGCGCTAAATAGCCTGAAAGTTGAAATTAACCCTGAAGGGGTTCGCAGTACGCGCTTTATACTGGGTATCCCGCTGCGCAGCCGTTTTGTAGCACGGCAACATATCGGTCGCATTAAAACCAACCCGGGCAGCTGTTCAAATGCCCAAAAATTAACCGGGCAGTTTGATGTTTATGTTGATTATCAGCACAAACTTATCCTGCTGGCTGAAGGTGTGACCGGTGAGGCTGACAGGTATCAGGTTGTTAAATGGTTTGAACAGCGGCTGAAATAATACCTCATTGGCTGCCAGATGCATCCAGCCGGTAAGCCGCATGGCAAGCCACACAATTTTGCATCAATTCAGATAATTGTTGCAGAGCGTAAGCACTGTCTCCTAAAGATTCGGCATCCAAAGCCATCTGGTCAAATTTTGAGTGTGTCGCAAAACCCAGTTTTTTGAACTCGATGGGCAGTTTGCCGATCAATGTTCCCGGCACCTCACCTTGTGCGGCTTTACCCACCTTTCTAGCCGAGTCTGCCAGCAGCTGCATATCATCTTTTGATATGGCTTGCGTAATCTGCTGCACACTGATCAGAAATGCACGCATCTCGGCAAGAATCAGATCACGTTCACCGGCATTGACCTGTATAGCCATGCGGCCATCCGCACTTTCACTGACACTGCCCTGAATGAGAAATTTGTAAGCACCGCCAAAAATAATCAACAGCAGTACAGAAATAATCAGCCAGCATTTTTTATTCATATCTTATCCATTGCTTATGCATTAATAATTTGAACTCAGGGAGTTCCGTTATTACACATTTGCCAGTTAGTTACCGTCCATAAACAGCCGTTTTTTAAAGGGCACCTCTATTAATCCTGGTTATTTGGTTTTATTGATTCGGGTGCTTTCTTTTTGTGACGGTTTACCCATCAATAATAACTTGATCACAATCAAAACATGACAGAGGACCAACAACCAGAATTATCAATAATGACAATAATGTAAATCCGAATATAAAATAGTTTATATTTTTATAAATATAAACATGGGATATATCTTTAAAAGACAAGTAGCATACTCCAAAAGCAGCAGCTGGAAATACAGAAATAAGAAAGTAATATTTAAAAACAAAAGTAACTACTCAGCGAAAATAACACAAAAAAGTGCTTGACACGATTTTAGCGTTATTTTTACTTTTTTAATTGCGCAACTGGCGACCCC
>JAHXHF010000184.1 GCA_025656895.1 gamma proteobacterium symbiont of Bathyaustriella thionipta | reverse complement strand
GGCGCGTGGCCAAAAATGCAGGCAATTGACTGAATTCGACGGCGGGCGGGGTCATAGCCCCTCGAAAATAGCGAGTTTTCTGCCGGACACAAAGTAGGAAGGGTAACCGGGCACCGCTGAACGCGCCCTCGCACCGGTCTCGCCGCCCAGCCGCAGTATTTGCTCAATCGTCAATAGCCTGGGCTATTGACTCAATTGCAAATCCGCGGCTGAACGACGATTCCGGTGCGATCATCGCGTTCCTGGCTGAAACATCCGGGCTAAACAGCACTTTTTCGATCGGATGCGGTCTTACGCAAAATAATGAAATGGAAGTTTTATGAGTGAAGAGATTCTCATCAATGTAACCCCGCCGGAAACACGGGTAGCCCTGGTCGAAAATGGTGTGGTTCAGGAAATACTGATTGAAAGAGCCTGTTCACGGGGTATAGTCGGTAATATCTATATGGGCAAGGTATGCCGGGTATTACCGGGAATGCAGGCCGCATTTATTGATATCGGACTGGAAAAAGCCGCTTTTCTGCACGCGGCAGACATTTCGGTGTCACGCCGTCGGGTTGGAGAAACTCCGTCAGAACAGATCGATGATCTGGTTCGCGAGGGCGAACATTTGCTGGTGCAAGTCGTTAAAGATCCTCTCGGTAGCAAAGGTGCCAGGCTGACAACCTGTGTATCCATCCCGTCACGTTATATGGTGTTTGTGCCGCATCTGGATACGCTGGGTGTTTCTCAAAAAATTGAAAGTGATGAAGAACGTGTGCGCTTGCGCAAGATCATGCAGGAGCACGGTCAGGGTGAAGATAAAAAGGGCGGTTTCATCGCACGCACAGCCGCTGAAAATATTGAAGAACGCTGCCTGCGAGCCGATATGATTTTTCTGCGACGCTTGTGGCAATCCATTGAAGAATGTATCGCAACAACCAAACAGCCCATGTTGCTGCATGCTGATCTGCCACTGGCCATGCGTGCTTTACGTGATCTGGTGGGGCCGGATATTGAAAAAATCCGCATCGATTCACGTGAGACCTCGCAACGCGCGGTTGAATTTGCGCAATGCTATATTCCGGATCTGACCGCCCGTATTGAATATTATCCCGGTGAACGTCCTATTTTTGACCTGTACGCGGTAGAAGATGAAATCAGCAAGGCTCTGGAGCGCAAGGTACAGCTGAAATCAGGTGGTTATCTGATCATTGATCAGACCGAGGCCATGACGACCATAGATGTGAATACCGGTGCTTTTGTGGGGCGTCGAAATCTGGAAGAAACCATCTTCAAAACCAATCTTGAAGCGGCGCAGACCCTGTGCCGTCAATTGCGGCTGCGAAATCTGGGCGGCATCATTATTATTGATTTTATTGATATGCAAGTGGACGATCATAAACGTCAGGTGTTGCGGGCGCTTGAAAAATGTCTGGCGCGCGACCATTCCAAAACACAGATCACTGAAGTTTCATCCCTGGGACTGGTGGAAATGACTCGCAAGCGTACCCGCGAAAGTCTCGGGCATGTATTGTGTGAGCCCTGTCCGGCCTGCAGCGGACGTGGGCAGTTAAAAACAGCCGAAACCACCTGCTATGATATTTTTCGTGAAATTCTGCGTGAGGCACGTCAGTTTGATGTTGAGCAGTTGCTGGTGCTGGCGGCCCCGGAGGTGGTTGATCGCATGCTGGATGAAGAGTCCGATAACCTGGCGGAACTGGAACAGTTTATTGAACGAACGATTCGTCTACAGGCCGAAACACTCTACAATCAGGAACAGTTTGATGTGGTGCTGATATAATCCTCTTTCCTTTATGGCCGGCAACCATCCGCGATAGCAAGTTTTCTGAATATGTATCCATTCAATTTTATGTTTGACACCTGTGGTGCTTACCGCCTGATATGTTCCATCATATAAAACGGGCGGTACTGCTGGCCTGGCTTGGTGGGATTTTTCTGCTCATCCTGCTGGCTTTGCTGATTTCTGTCACGCGGATTTTACTACCCCGCTTATCCGCCTATCGGGTGGAACTGGAGCAGACAGCCAGCCAGTATGTGGGTGGACAGGTACATATTCAGTCCATGAGTGTCGGTCTGCGTGGTTTTCACCCCGAGATTGTACTGCAAAAAGTAGCTATTGAACCCCCCTTTGGAAAGGCAGACTTTTTTCTGGGTGAGGTGCGTATTGGTCTGGATAGCAAAGCCTTGTTGTTGCAGCAGCAAGTTCATCCACTGTACATGGAATTCAAACAATCCCGTATACGCGTCAAGCATCGTTCAGATGGCTCTGTTGTGATTGATGGTCTGGAAGAAATAGGAACACATCTGGAAACTGCGGATCATCAATCGCAGCCTAATTGGGTTGTAAGGATTTCAGACAGTACCCTGATTTGGGAGAATCAGGTGATCAATGCGGCGCCTGTCCGTGCGAATGTTGAACAACTTGATCTGGTTATAAAAGGCCAACACGCACAAATCAATGCAGACCTGCAACTGGCAAAGCAGGGCGGGCGCATACATCTTGCGGCCGATGTACAGGGTCGCCTGGGCTGGGCCAATGAATGGGATGCGCGTTTCTTTATGCAGGCCCGGAATGTGCAGTTAAAAAAATTCCTCGCAGGACGAACCGGAGGCACATTCAATTTTGCTGATGGTGAAAGTGATTTCCGTTTATGGAGCCACTGGAAATCCGGAAAACTTCAGGATATCAGTGGAGAACTCTCGTTACACTCACTGCTGCTGGAAAATGGCCGGGGAGACAATCTGCGTCAATACCAACTGGAGAAAATGTCCAGTTGGCTGCGCTGGCAACGCACACTGGAGGGCTGGCGTTTTGATGCGGATGAGCTGCAAATTCAACATAAGGGAATAACCGAGCCCGCCTCAACCATCAGTATGGTAGCAAGCTACGATGAGCAGGGTAAACTTGATGTAAGCGGAGGGCTGTCCCGTCTTCGACCACATAATCTGTTGGAAATTTTTGCTGTGGTTCCCCTGCCGCAGGAAAAATGGGCGCAGACCTTGCAGGCTGTCAAACCCCAGGCTGATATCAGTAATATGGCCTTTCGGGTACATATGCTTGAGCCTCGTGCGCAATGGTATGCAAGGGCTGATCTTAAGGAACTGGCTTTACAAGATTTTGAAAATATTCCTCGTATCAAAGGCTTGAGCGGGCATATTGTGGCCGATCAGGACAAGGGTCTGCTATCACTCAACAGTCACGGCCTGTCACTGTTCCCCCCCCGGCTATTCCGTCAGCCGTTAGAGGCCGAGCAAGCACAGGGCGAGATACGCTGGTGGCGGGATGAGCAGATGGCCTGGCAGCTGGATGCTGCCCATATTGATTTACAAACAGCCGATATAAAAACCAGCAGTCGTTTCAGTCTGCGCCTGCCACAGCATGCGGATGAAGCCTTTTTTCTTGATCTGCAAACCGCTTTTGGGGAAGGCGATGCCACCCGTGTACCGGATTATCTACCGGTAGGCATTATGTCCGCAAATGTGGTGGACTGGCTGGATCAGGCTTTTGTTAAGGGCCGGGTATTGCACGGGGGGGTTATTGTGCGGGGTGATCTCAGGAAATTCCCTTTTTCTGATAGCGACGGGCGCTTCCAGGTATTACTGGATGTTGACGATATGAATATCCTTTATCAGCCGGGTTGGCCGTTGATCAAGCAGGTTGCAGCAGAAATACAGTTTGATGCGGCGCGGCTGGATGTGTGGGTCAAGCAGGGTCAACAGTATAGCAGCCGTATCAAGCAGGCGCATATCTGGATCGATGACATGTTTGAAGAAACCCCCCTGCGCTTGAAAGCCCAATCTCAGGGGCCCACACAGGATGTACTGCGTTTCCTGTCGGAATCTCCGCTAAAATCAACCTTTGCCTATCTGACTGAAGGTGTGCAGGCAGAAGGGCGCAACGCATCAGAACTGGAACTGACTGTTCCACTTTCTGGTGAGGCTGCGACAGTACGCGGCAATACCCGCTTTCAATATGTTCTTCCTGCAAATGCAAGCTGGAGGATTGAAAGCGGG
>JAHXHF010000092.1 GCA_025656895.1 gamma proteobacterium symbiont of Bathyaustriella thionipta | reverse complement strand
AAAAAGATTTTGTTTCACTGCTTTTGCGTATGGTGGCTTGATGGCTGACTGTCAGGTTGATTTGGATTTCAGTGAAACTTCAGTAATTATAAATTCCGGCGAAAACTAGATTGCTTTTGAAAAACGACTGCTGCCCTGCTGTTGTTTTAAATACTGATCAAACACCATGCAGATGTTGCGTACCAGCAAGCGGCCTTTGGGTAGAATGACAATCTGGCGCTCATCCAGTTGCAGCAGGCCATCGGCCTGCATATCCTGAAGATTGCTCAGTTCGGCTGCAAAGTGTTGTTTTACGTCGATGTTCCATTCATCTCCAAACGCTTGCATATCCAGACTGTAGTGACATATCAGCTGGTTGATGAATGCGCGCCGCAGACGGTCTTCGGCGTTTAGCCGCAGACCACGCTGCAGGGCGAAATGATCGCTGTCGATGGCCTGATAATAGTCATCCAGGCCTTTGAAATTCTGCACATAGGTATCGGCTATCTTGCCGATGGAACTGACTCCCAGCCCCAGCATGTCACAGCCGGCATTGGTGGAATAACCCTGAAAATTGCGATGCAGCTTGCCTTCACGCTGCGCTATGCTCAGTTCATCATCCGGTTTGGCAAAATGATCCATTCCGATATGAATATAGCCCGCGGCGTTCAGCTCACGGATACAGCTTTGCAGTATGCGCAATTTCTCTTCTGCCGACGGTAAATCGCTTTCATTGATGCGGCGTTGCGGTTTGAATAGCTCGGGCAGGTGTGCGTAGTTGAATATAGACAATCGATCTGGAGCTACATGAATAATCTTTTGCAGTGTGCGGCTAAAACTTTCTACCGTTTGATGCGGCAGACCATAGATCAGATCAATACTGATGGAACGAAAATCATTGTCTCGCGCGGCTTGTATGACGGCAAAAGTCTGTTCTTCTGACTGAATGCGATTGACCGCTTTTTGCACATCCGCTTCAAAATCCTGTACTCCCAGACTGATGCGGTTAAAACCCATGCGGCGTAATTCGGCCACACCTTGCGGGGTGATTTCCCGCGGATCGATTTCAATACTGTATTCGCCCTGATCATCGTTGGCACATTTGAAATGATCAAATACCGCAGACATCAATTGCGCCATTTCCGGCATAGACATAAAGGTAGGCGTGCCGCCGCCCAGATGCAGCTGCTGTACTTCCCGCTGCGGATTGAGCAGAACCCGGTACATCTGCAGCTCTTGCAGCAGTCGCTGTAAATAAGGCGCGGTTTTGCTGCGGTCTTTGGTGGCAATTTTATTGCAGCCGCAATAGAAACACAGCGTGTCACAAAAGGGTATATGGAAATAAAAAGACAGTGGATTAGCCTGTTCATTAGAGCGCGCAATGGCCGCCTGCAAATCGGCTTCCGTGAAGCGGTCGGTAAATTGCACCGCTGTCGGGTAGGAGGTATAACGTGGCCCGCTGCGATCGTATTTTTTCAGCAGTTCGGGTTCAAACTGCAGGCTTTGATCAGTCTTCATCGGTCACATCCAGTCCCAGTCGGTGGGTGGCGTTCAGTTGTTTCAACAACATTTGAAAAGGAATATCTTCTCCGTGATGGTCCACCAGCTCCATAAACGGCAGGTCTTCGCGTCCAAAATGATAGCTGCCATCCTGCAAAGATTGATACAAATCCTTTATACCTTTTTCCAGCGTGTCCAGAAATACCGGGAAGCGTTGTACCGTTTCCATTTCATATTCCAGACATTCACGCAGGTCATCCACTTCAAAGACGGCCTGCCGAATCCATTCTACGTATTCTTCAACGCTTCTTGCTCTTTGTATGCTCATCTTGTTATTTCTCTATCCATTCTGAAAATATTGCTGTAACTGGCTGCGGGTCAGCAGAAAAACACCTTCGCCACCCTGTTCAAACTGCAACCACATAAAAGGCACCTGCGGATAAGCCTGTTGCAGCCGTTGCATGCTTAAACCCACTTCTACCAGCAGAATACCTTTCTCTGTAAGCCAGTGTGCGGCTTGTTGCAACTGGCGCTTTACCAGTGCCAGCCCCTGCTCAGCGGCCAGCAAAGCCAATTCCGGTTCCGCCCGGTATTCTGCCGGTAACTGCTGCATTTCGCGGCTGGACACATAGGGCGGGTTGCTCACTATTATGTCATAACGCTGCTGTGGCAGTTGTTCAAAAAGATCCGACTGAAACACCTGCACCCGTTCCTGCAAGGCGTGGCGCTGTATATTGCGTTGTGCGATTTCCAGTGCCTGTGGTGAAATATCACTCATATCCACCTGCGCCTGCCCGAATGCTTTGGCGCAGGCTATGCCGATACAGCCGCTACCGGTACACATATCCAGAATACGCCCGACAGTATGCCCGTCTATCCAGGGTGAGAAGCGCTCGGCAATCAGTTCCGCGAAGGGAGAGCGCGGCACCAGCACATGCTCATCCACATAAAAAGGCAGGCCGGCAAACCAGGCTTCTTTAAGCAGATAGGCCAGGGGCACAAGCTGTTCTATACGCTGTGTGGCCAGCTTGTTGATGCGCGCCCATTGTTCTGCGGAAAGGATTTTCTGATAATCCTTTTCAGTCAGCTCATAACCGGTTTCGGCAATCGCCAGCACCAGCCAGGCGGCTTCATCCAGGGCGTTATCGGTACCATGACCATAATGCAGTCCGGCCTTTTCAAAGCGTCCGGCAATCTGTCTGATGGCGTCTTGCAGAGAGGGCTGATTATTCATGCAACAGGCATTCCACCGCTGTCAAAGCGACGTATGAAAGTAATGTCGATTGATTAATATCAATCATCTGTTTTATTTTCACCCCTGCCAGCCTTCCTGTGTTCTATGCTCGTTATCAGTTTACCATCGTATGCACAGGTTCTTTCATGCACTATATACGCCCGCCTGCGGTTGCCGGCACCTTCTATCCCGACCAGCCACAAGTTCTGCAGCAGCAGGTTGATCACTTGCTAAGCAGCGCCCGACAAACTGCCCGGTCTGCGCCGAAAGCCCTGATTGTACCTCATGCGGGTTATATCTACTCGGGAAGCGTGGCAGCCAGTGCCTATGCCTTGCTGGAGAAGCACCCTTTCAGCCAGGTTGTTCTGTTCGGCCCGGCGCACCGCCTGCCTTTTCATGGCGTTGCCCTGTGCGAAGCCGAAGCTTACGAAACGCCTCTGGGGCGTATCGCGGTTAACCGGCAACAGGAAGCCGCCTTGAATCAGCTTGATTTCTCCCGCCCTTTTGATTTGGCTCTGGCTCCTGAACATTGTCTGGAAGTGCAACTGCCATTTCTGCAACGTCTGAAAAAAGATTTCAGCATTATTCCATTGCTGGCAGGGGAATGTACCCCCCAACAGGCCGAAGCCGCTCTGGAAGCCTGCTGGGGCGGCCCTGAAACACTGATTATCATCAGTTCTGATCTCAGTCATTATCTGGATTACAACAGCGCCCGAAATACAGATGAAAAAACCATCAACAGTATTCTGGCTCTGGATGAAGAAGCGATCAGCTATCAACAGGCCTGTGGACAAATTCCCATTCGCGGTCTGTTGAGGGTAGCGCGAAAGAAGCATATGCGGATCGAACTGCTGGATGCACGCAATTCGGGCGATACCGCCGGCAGTAAAGACCGGGTTGTGGGTTACGCGGCATTCGCGCTGTATGAAGATGAGCTATAATTCCCAGCAACAGATACAGATGCTGCAGCTGGCGCGCCGCTCCATTGAGTACGCTCTACAACACCGGCATCAGGCGCCCGATTGTGTGGCCGATTCTGTCCCGCCGGAATTGCAGGCCAAACGCGCCTGCTTTGTTACCTTGCACATCCAGCAACGTTTGCGTGGTTGCATCGGTCATCTGCAAGCGGTGCAAAGCCTGTATTGTGACATCATCGAAAATGCCTGTTCCGCCGCCTTTCGTGACCCGCGCTTTGAGCCGCTTGCAGAAAAGGAATTACCCCGCCTGCACATAGAAATACCTGATTACCCCTAAGGCTCAGCTACTGAGCCACCACCTGTAGGATAATACTCCTATCAACTTGATGGGAGAAAGAAAATGGCTAA
>JAHXHF010000038.1 GCA_025656895.1 gamma proteobacterium symbiont of Bathyaustriella thionipta | reverse complement strand
CCTGGATACAGGCATTATAATCTTTAGTCCACTGAACAGTATATAGATTATTGTTTTTCTTAGGGTTTAATCGTTTTCGTTCAAACACTATCTACAATGGTTTTGACAATCGCTACGTCTTCTTCCCGCTTATCCATGCGCGACACAAAAGAACGGTCAATTTTCACCGTATCAATCGGCAGACGATGCAGATAGCTGAGTGACGAATAGCCGGTGCCAAAATCATCAATACAGAGTTTAAAGCCCATGTCTTTCAGCTGCTGTAACTTTTCTATCGACTTGTCATTATCCACAATCGCATTTTCCAGAATTTCCAGCTTCAACTGCTGCGGCTTTACCTCATAACGCATCAGCAGGGCATGAATGTGGCGGGCAAAACCATCCTGCATCAAATGACGGCTATCAAGATTGACATTCACCGTATAGTCCACGTCATTACCCAGTTTGCCTCGCCATTTGGCGATTTGTGCGCAGGCCGATGTCAGCACCCAGTCACCTACCTGAATCATCAGATCGCTTTCTTCCGCAATGGGTATAAATTCCACCGGCGGCAATAACCCACGTTCCGGGTGAAACCAGCGTACCAATGCTTCAAAACCGGCTAAATCACCCGTTTTCAGGTCGATAATGGGCTGATAATGCAGCTTGAGTTCATCTTTTTCCAGGCCACGCCTGAGATCCGCTTCAATCTGCATCATGGCCAGCGCTTCTTCGTGCATGCTCGGGTCAAAAATCTGATAGCGGGACTCTCCCTGCTTTTTAGCGTGATACATGGCTGTATCCGCATCCCGCAGCATGTCTTCGGCTTTTTCATACTCCATATCGCTGAGTGAAATACCGGTACTCAGCGCGGTAAAAACTTCGCGCCCTTCCAGTTCCACCGGCTTGCTGATCTCACGCGTAATGCGTTCTGCAATCTGTTTGACTTCGTGCAGGTCTTTCACCCCGTCCAGTAAAATAACAAACTCATCACCACCCAGACGAGCCACCGTATCGGCCGGCCGCACGCACCTTTGCAGGCGCGTGGCGACTTCTATTAATAACTGGTCGCCGGCATAATGCCAAAGACTGTCATTAATAACCTTGAAGCGATCCAGGTCGGAATACAAAACCGCAAACAGATAATCATTCTGGCGGCCGGCGCGCAACAAAGCCTGCCCCATACGATCCAGCAACAAGGCCCGGTTGGGCAGGTTGGTCAAGGCATCATGAAAGGCATCATGCAGCAGTTGCTCTTCCGCCTTTTTGCGCAAATGAATATCGGTTTGTGAACCCGACATACGCATAGGTACGCCGTTACTGTCGGCAATGGATAGCCCGCGACTGAGCATCCAGCGGTAAGAGCCGTCATGCTGCAGTAAACGATATTCCTGCTCAAAATGCGGTGTATCGCCATCAATATGACTTTGAAGTGCCAGCTTGACGCGTTCCCGGTCATCCATATGAATGCGGTTCAGCCATTCCTGCAACTGTGTGCCGATTTCGTCTTCAACGTAACCCGACATCTGTTTCCAACGGGGTGAAAAATACACTTCACCCAGGCGAATATTCCAGTCCCACAGACCATCGTTGGCACCTTTGGCAGCCAGCGCAAAACGCTCCCGTTCCGCGTCCAGTTCTTCTACCTGATGCGCCAGCACTCGCTGCTGCTCAAAAACCTGTGCCTCCAGTGATTCCAGCTGGTAGGACAAATCCAGAGCGGTACTGTCCAGCTGGTCAAACTCATCACGCAGATAACGCGCCGGGTCATGCGCCAGTGCCGAACGCAAGGTTGAGAAGCGGCTTTCAGCCAACAGGGGCAGGCTTTTGGCAGTGGACTGCAATCGGGACAAAGGGCGCCACAGAATCAACAACAAAAGAATTTCAGCCAGCAGCACCCCCGCCAGCAAAACAATTTTACTTTCATTGCCGGCTTTTTCTATACGCTGGATAGAGGCCGTTATATCGCGCACTATGACCAGATAAGCCGGACGCTGATCCATGGCATTGTTCAACGGGTGGAATGACACAGCCCAGGTATGACCAATCTGATTAATAACAATCCCCGTTGATTGGCCCGCTAAACGGCCCAAACGCTGCGCTGCCTGTTCTACAATGGGCTGCATCTGTTTTTTACGGCTGAGGGCGGCAATACGCAAACCCTGAGTATCATGGAGGCTATTCTTTTTCAGCAGCAGACCGGTATCCGCACCGGTCACTTCCTGCAGCCCCAGCAATACGTTACCCAGGGAACGCCCCAACAGCAGAATGCCGGAATTTTCTCCGTGCGCCAGAATGGGCACCAGCACAAATTGCGCGCAGTTATCGGCACAGGCCTGTACCGACAAAGGACGCTCTGTCTGCTGTACCTGCTGAATCCATTGCTGCACGGTTTCTTCACCGGCTCCCAGTGCAACCGGAGCTTCCCAGGCAGCCAGTAATGAACCATTAGCCGCATAGAATCGGGCCATGCTGATATTGACATCCAACTGCAAGGATAACCAGTAAGGTTCAAATAACTGACGCACAGCCTCGCCATCCTGACGATAAATGGCTTCACGCAAATTGGGCAGTGACGGTAAAATTTCACCAAACTGGCTCAATGAATCGGCTTCGTTGCTTAGCAGGCCGGAAAGTTCCTGTGCTTCACGTTCCATCAGAGTCTGGCGCTGCTGTTGCTCAAAATCATGCAGATTGTTTTGACTGAAAAGGAAATAGCCGAAGTTAATCGCAAACAGCGCAATACTGAGAATCAGCAGGGCTTTCCATTTCAGGCTGAGGAAATGCCCGCTGGAAACAGAGGCCTGGTAATCTTTACCGGCTGAGCGGGAAGCGGCCGACATCAGAAACGCAAAGCCGTATGCGCGGGTACGCCAGTGGCAGACTCGGCCTGTTTGCCGCTGTGATCGTCGTCAAAGGTATAGGAAACATCGTAACGCAACAGCAGTTCAACATCAGAAAGCGCACGCCAGGTTCCCTGCAGATAACCGCCCTCCGGGGTGAAATCAGGTATCACGCTCAAGCCGCCGTTATGTGAAATCGGTTCATTCACATATTCAGCGGTGAGGCTCCATTTTTCAGCATTGTACTGTGCGGATAACACATAAAACTGAATATCAATGCCGCCATCACTAAAAGGAGAAGCACCCCCATGTGTGTCAAAATCCATATCCACAAAGGCGCCACTGGCCGATAAAATAATACGTTCACCGTCATAGTGATATTGCAGGCGGCTGAATGCACCGTATCCATCCAGATCACCAAAACCGCTATCACCGACAAATACATCCTCTACTTCATCGTTAACCAGTATTTTGCCGTAGTTGCCTTCTATTTTAAGCATGCCGTTGCCCATGGCATTTTCCACATACAACTGCAATCCGTCAGAGGCCATTTCCAGATCTCGAACCCGGTCAAAATAGACCGATTGAGGTAATAAAATACTGGGACGGGTAGCTGGAACATCACGCGTTTCGTTATACAGTCCTATAGGGTTTTTAACCCGACCCATACGTATGCCGGCACGCCCCTGTTCCAGTTCAAAGGCGGTGTAATCGAGCAGGCCATAATCCAGTTGCAAACTGCCGCTACTGGTTTCACCGGCGCGGCGTGACAAAATTTGCGCCGAGAATAATAGATTGGGTTTCGGTCGCCAGGAGCCATTCACACCAATTTCGGTAAAGTCCCAGCTGCCGTCATTACTGCTGCTGTCACCAAAAAAATTGTTGTTGCCGGTAGAAAGCAGGAAACTCTGGCCGGCAAATCCATGAATTTGAATATTATTATCCAGATTAATCGCACTGGCGGCAGCTGGCCATAAAAACAGTAACAACAACAGGCATAGCCTGGGTCTGTATCGGCTTGCGCGAAGCAGGCTATTTAATGGAGACAGAATGAACACTATCTTCCTCCTGTGATTGTTCCAGATAGCCTATCGCCCCGGGAGTTTGCTCTACCCGATGCAACATTTCCTGCTCTGATTCAACTTCAATAGGCGCCTGTCCCAGGCCGGAAAAAAGTAAGCGCCAAAGAATCAGCCCTCTTAACCCCATTTCAGAATAATACTTCCTTCATGTTCCAGGGAAGCAATGCCTCGACCTTTT
>JAHXHF010000221.1 GCA_025656895.1 gamma proteobacterium symbiont of Bathyaustriella thionipta | reverse complement strand
TACAGGCATTATAATCTTTAGTCCACTGAACAGTATATAGATTATTGTTTTTCTTAGGGTTTAATCGTTTTCGTTCAAACACTATTTAAGCAGCCCCCTCTCCAGCAGGGATGAAGACTTTTCCTGCATAAAATGGGTTGCTTCAGCCAAGCCAGTCCCCCTCTTTGGCAAACAGGGGGTAGGGGAGATTGCCTCATCCAGTCCCCCTCTTTGGCAAACAGGGGATAGGGGAGATTGCCTCCTCAATCGGCAAAGCCGCCGCCAGCACATCCAGCGGATGACAAACCGGAACTTCAATCCCGCGAGCGCGCAAACCGGCCACAAAATGCAAACGGCAACCAATATTGGCGGTTACCAGAATCACCGGCTGCTGTCGCAATTCAAGCGCCAGCGCATCCAGTTTGGGTTGCAGTAAAGCATCCGCCAATGCCGGCTGCTCCAGCATGTAGCTACCGGCCGCACCGCAGCAACGCTCATTGTCAGGCAGGCTCAGCAGACGGCTGTTCGGCAGACAAGCCAGCACCTTGTGAATTAGATCAGGTTCAGCCAGCGCGTTCCGCAGCGAGCAGGGCGTGTGTATCAGCAGGGTTTGTTCATCCGCACGCCAATCTACCCGAGTTAAATCCTGCTGCTGCAAAAACTGTAAAATATCCACTGCCTGATGAGTATCATGCATAGCCTGGAAACCGCTCTGTAACTGCGCGCTGCAAGCGGTGGATAAAGCCACAATGGGCTGCTTGCTGCTGAAGGCTGCGGCATTAATCTGTAACAATTGCTGTGCCTGCCGTTGATCGCCGGCGTGCTGGTGCATAGCGCCGCAGCAGCCCTGTGCAGACGGCACTTCAACCTGCCAGCCCAAAGCCGACAACACCCGCATACTGCTGTTGATCAAACGGGGCTCCATATCAGGCGAAAGGCAGCCACTGAATAAACTCAAGGTTTTTTTTGCCGATGTAAGCGGAATGGTTTTTATTTTGCCGGCCGGCTGTGCGGGCAGGAATGCCAATATTTTTGCTACCCGCTGATGGGCGGGCCATGAAGCTTGCAAAAAAGCCGCCAGGCCAGTTTTGCGCGACAGGCTCCATAGCGCAAATAAACGGCGTAAAAGCCGCCTGGAGACCAGTAAATAACGCAGCAAACCCGCTATCGAAACTGATCGGGAATAGCTGCGGGCGCGAAAATCATCCAACAGACGGGTGAAACGCACCCCGGAAGGACAGTGTTGTTCGCAATTGCCGCACATCAGGCAGCGATCCAGCGCCTGTCGGTTGCCCGGGCTGTTCTCAATAGCGCCCTGTAACAGGCCCTGTATAAGCGCAATGCGGCCACGCGGTGAATCCGCCTCATTTTGCAGCAGGCCATAAGTGGGGCAATGTGGCGCGCACAAGCCGCATTTTACGCACTGGTCGGCCTCCGCCAGCAAGGCAGGGTCGCCAGTAGAAGCATTTCGGCATGGAAGAGACTGGGTTGAGCGCATAATCAGCGCTATGATAGCGCCAAACACCCCGGAGTGGCGCATGTCCTATTATAAATATCACGTCTTTATCTGCACCAACCAGCGAGCCGATGGTGCGCAGTGCTGCGCGCAATGCAACGCGCAGGCCATGCGGGACTATATGAAAAAACGCAGCAAGCAACTGGGCATAGCCGCAGCCGGTCAATGTCGCATTAACAGTGCCGGCTGCCTGGACCGTTGTGAATCCGGCCCGCTTATGGTGATTTATCCGCAGGCTGTGTGGTACACCTTCGTTGATCAGGAAGATATAGAAGAAATTTTGCAAAGTCATTTGCTGAAAGGAGAAATAGTCGAGCGCCTGCTGGTGAAATAATCAGCGATATTTTTGCCCGGCGGTAGCGGTTGCCATTATACTTACCGGCCCTGAAGCCGATGTAGCTCAGTTGGTAGAGCAACTGATTCGTAATCAGTAGGTCAGCGGTTCGACTCCGCTCATCGGCTCCAGTTTTTCATCGGATAATCACCATGAAGTTATTCCGCGTTGCTTTTCACAATTACGATAAAATCTATGAACTGTTCGCGGAACGCGTCGCCCAGGCTGAAATATATGGCCTGATCGAAATCAGCGGCTTGCGCTTCGGTGAACAAAGCTTGCTAGTCGTTGATCCGGCTGAAGAAAAACTGCGTGCTGAATTCGAGGCAGTGGAAAGCTTTATGATTCCCCTGCAGGCGGTCATTCGTATTGATCAGGTGGAAAAAACCGGCGTGGCAAAAATTTTACCCGCAGATGAATCCAATATCCGGCCTTTTCCTGTAGTGCCGCGTAAAAAGAGCGAATAATCAGCGCACGGCATCCAGTGCGTATGGTTTCGGGTCAATAATAGGCTCGCGCTGCAAAACCAGATCAGCCAGCAAACGCGCCGAAGCCGGCCCGGTTACCAGGCCGTTGCGATATTGCCCACTGTTGATGAAGAGTCCGCTGATTTCCGGATGAGGTCCGATATACGGAATACCGTTGGGAGAACTCGGCCGCAAGCCGGCCCACTGCTTGACCATAGGGTAATCCTGCAAGCCCGGAATCAGCTCATAAGCGGCAGCCAGTAAATCCTCACGCGCTTCCCGGCTGGTCTGCTTGTCATAATCGGCCTGTTCCAGTGTGCTGCCGAACAGAATGTGTCCATCCAGGCGCGGAATGGCGTAGCGATCCTTATACAGCACGATTTGTTCTAACAGGCCTGCAGGAGCCTTGAACAGCAACATCTGGCCTTTGACCGGGCTGATTTGCGGAGGCTGCGGCCACTTGTTTAGCAGCGGGGTAGTCCAGGCGCCGGCGCAAACAATAACCCGGTCTGCTGGCTGCAATCCTTGCCGGGTCATCACGCCACAGGCTTTATGCTGTTGAATCTGTAACTGCTCAACCGGGTGATGAGTGCTGATTTTCACACCACAACGCAACGCTTCTTCCAGTAAAGCCTGGCACAGGCGCGGATTACGGCTTTGCGCGATCTGCGGCAGCCAAAGCGCGTCATCGAATTTATTGCTCAGAGACGGGCATGATTGTCCTAATGCGGGTTGCTTCAGTAAAGTGGCATCCAGACCATAACGATCCGCCCACGCCACAGCGGTTTCGTATTCATCACCCAAAGCCGGCAGCAACAGGCCGCTGCCTACCCATTCCGGGTCGGTTTTATTGTGTAATTTCAGATGGTTACTGAACTTCGGGTAATAATCCTGGCTCCAGCGCGCCAGCGCATTGACGGCCGGAGCATAACGCCAGGGATACAGTGGCGACAAAATACCGCCACCCGCCCAGGAAGATTCCTGCCCCGGCAGATTTTGCTCAAAAATGTGAACAGAATCACCCGCAGCGAGCAGTTCCAGTGCGCTCATCAGACCAATGGCGCCCGCACCTATGATAATATTATGGCTCATGGAGTAGAGATTCTGCACAAAAAGACCAGCTATTCAAGCCTTTGTGTGCTAAAAATAAGGAAGTGCAGGTTCAATCTTGTCATCCTGCCGCTTGTCAGGGATACTCGTCAGCCCATCATTAACCCGGTGAAAGCGGCTCGGCTGCTTGCTATAAACAAATTATGAAAAAAGAAAGTGGCTTCACTCTGCTGGAACTGATCATCACAATGGTGGTAGCGGTAATATTGATATCGCTGGTTGTACCAGGGTTTCGTGCTCTGATCTCATCTAATCAGGCAACCGCCGGTGTAAATGAACTGGTCAGCGCCATTAATTTTGCCAGATCAGTGGCCGTGAATGAAAATCGTATCATTCGTGTTTGTTCCAGCAATTCAGCAAAAACAGCCAGTGTCTCGGGCGGAGACGGTGCCTGGGTTGATGGCTGGTTGGTACAGGATAATGATACTAATCAAATTTTACTGGTTGGCAATGGACTGTCTGGTCAACTGGAAACTAATGATTCTGATGGGATCGGGATAATAACCTTTGAGTCTGATGGACGCTTGACGGATACTCAGGAGTTAACCCTGACTCTGGAATGGCAGGGATGTGCGGATAATGACGCACGCCAGCTAGGAGTCTGTCGGACTTAACCACAGTGACCGCACTGGCAAGCCCTTAAAATATAAAAATTCGACTATTTTATAAGGTATTGCTGTGTAT
>JAHXHF010000269.1 GCA_025656895.1 gamma proteobacterium symbiont of Bathyaustriella thionipta | reverse complement strand
CATTCAGATGGGAGTAGCGCGCGGTGTCTTTTCCAATGAAGCCGGTCTGGGCAGTGCGCCTATTGCCCACGCGGCCGCTCGAACCGACAGTCCGGTACGTCAGGGCAGTGTCGCCATGCTGGGCACCTTCATTGATACTATTATTATTTGCACCATTACCGATCTGGTCATTATTGTTTCCGGCCAATGGAATAGTGGTGTGAATGGTACGGCACTATCCGTGTCTGCTTTTGAATCCATTCTTCCGGGTATAGGTTCATTAATAGTGGTGCTTGCACAAGCCATATTTGCTTTTACCACCCTGTTGGGCTGGAGTTTGTATAGCGAACGTTGTGCCGAATTCCTGTTGGGCGAGCGCTGTATTACTCCATTCCGGATTTTGTGGATAGCGGTTATTCCCTTCGGTGCAATGGCCAGTCTCGATTTTGTCTGGTTACTGGCGGATACGCTGAACGCGTTAATGGCCGTTCCAAACCTGATTGCTCTGCTGTTGCTCAGTCCTGTGGTATTTCGTTTAAGCCGGGTTTATTTTGCTGATGAATAAACTAATCCACAATTAACCTGGGTTGAAAGCGGTAACCAGTGCCGACATGATGGCTCCATGTCTACTCTGGAACAACTGCAGTTTGTAAACCGTTTCGCGCGCTTACCGGAAGATTTTTATGCCCGTGTTGATCCGGACCCTCTTTCCGATCCGCATCTGCTTCATTGCAATGCAGCGGTAGCCGATTTACTCGGTCTTGACTCTTGTGAAGTACAGCGACCACAATTCGCACAATATTTCGGAGGTCTGCTCAAGTTCAGGCAGGCTGAACCGCTTGCTATGTTGTATGCCGGTCATCAGTTCGGTCATTGGGTGCCGCAACTGGGTGATGGTCGTGCTATTCTGCTGGGTGAGGTTCAAAATCAATCCGGTGAAGTGTGGGATTTGCAATTAAAGGGGGCGGGGCAAACACCCTTTTCACGAGATGGCGATGGTCGCGCAGTTTTGCGTTCCAGTATTCGTGAATATCTGTGTTCAGAAGCCATGCATGGTCTGGGTATTCCAACCACCAGAGCATTGTGTCTGGTAGGTGGCCAGGACGAAGTTTACCGTGAACAAATCGAAACGGCCGCTATGCTGTTGCGTGTTTCTCCCAGCCATGTACGTTTTGGTTCATTCGAAGTCTTTTACTATCGCAATCAGTTCAGGCAATTACGCCAGTTGGCTGATTTTGTAATTCAGCATCACTATGCTCATCTGGCTGACTCAAAAACACCTTACCATGATCTGTTGCGCGAAGTGATTGAGCGTAGCGCGCGTTTGCTGGCGCAGTGGCAGCTGGCGGGTTTCAGTCATGGAGTGATGAATACCGATAATATGTCCATCCTCGGGCTGACGCTGGATTATGGGCCTTTTGGCTTTCTGGATAATTATGAAGCCGGTTTTATCTGTAATCATTCCGATCATCACGGCCGCTATGCCTTTGACCGGCAGGCCAGCGTGGGACTGTGGAATCTAAGCTGTCTGGCGCAGGCGTTTTTGCCCTTACTGGATGAAGATAACGGAGAGGCCGCGGCAGAGCAGGCCGGGGCTCTGCTGGATTTGTATGAACCGCAATGGCTGGATACCTATGCGACCGGCATGCGGGCAAAACTGGGGCTGCAGCAAAAGCATGAAGAAGATCAGCAGCTAAGCCAGTCACTACTGAATATCCTGCAGTTGAATCAGGTGGATTATACGCAGTTTTTCAGGCGTTTGTGTGATCTTGACCTGAACAATCCGACTCGGGATACTGAGCTGCGCCAGCTGTTTAACGATCCGGTCGACTTTGACGCTTGGGCGCGGAGTTATCGAGCCCGCCTCGAACGTGAAAACAGCCAGCAGCACAAGCGTCAAAAGAACATGCAGCCGGTGAATCCTAAATTCATCCTGCGTAACTATCTGGCGCAAGCCGCCATAGAAAAAGCCCAGCGGGGTGATGTCAGTGATATTGACGCACTCATGCAGGTGTTAGCTACACCTTTTGATGAACATCCTGAATATGAGGCCTTTAGCCAGCCTCCTGCACAGGGCAGCCCCCGGCTGGTGGTTAGTTGTTCATCCTGAGTCGAATTAAATGTTTTTTAAGGTGTCAGTATGCGCGCTGAAAATCGGCATCAGAATGGGTTAGAAATAACGGCGCATTTGTCCTACCAGTCTTCCCTGAATTTGAATGCGTTCAGGCTCGAAACTCATGGCCTGCATGCGACTGTTGGCAGGGTGTAGCAACACCTCTCCCGGTTTTTGCTCGATGCGCTTGAGCGTGACTTCGGAATGATCGACCAGAGCCGCCACAATTTCATGATTACGGCTGCTGTTGCAGGGCTCGATAATGACCCAGTCTTCATCCAGAATGCCATCATCCATCATGGAATCACCACGAACCTGTAATACATAGCAATCTTTGCCGGTATGCAGGTGGCGCGGAACCTGTACGCTTTCCGGCTCACTGACCGCTTCCAGGGGTTGACCGGCGGCGATGTAACCCATTAACGGCAGGCGGTCATCATGGCCACCGCTCTGTGTTTTTAGCCGAATACCCCGATGCTTGTGACGCGGGGCTTCTACCAGACCGGCATCAATCAGGGCCTGAATGTGTTTATGCATGGAACCCCGGGAGGAAACGCCCAGGTGAGCACAGATTTCATCCAGTGTGGGAGCATGATCGGTTTCATGATGCTGCTGTAGTAAAAAATCATAAACCTGTTGCTGGCGGCGGGTCAGTTGCATGAAAAGTACCTTTTGTTCTTTATTTGTTCTTTATCTGTCCCTATCCTAGCAGAGCTGAAGTATTTGACAAGTCCGCTCAGATTAAGCAGGCTTGCAGGTTGAATATTCAATTTTTGGAGCAGAAGCCCATGAGTCAGGAAAACCCCTATAGCAGTCCTTCTGCTGATCTCAGCAACAGCCCGGTGGATGGCAGTACATTGATACCGCGCAAGCTGCCGGCTGCCCGCGGAGTAGATTGGATAAAAGACGCCTATGTGCTGTTCAAAGCCAATATGGGGCTGTGGATTGGTATGATTCTGGTATTCATGATTATTAGCATTGTGCTGAGCATGATTCCACTGGTCTCGATTGCGCTGACGGTTCTGATGCCGGTATTTTATGGGGGTATTTTACTCGGCGCCAAAACCCAGGATGAAGGCGGAGAGCTTGAATTTAATCACTTGTTTGCCGGTTTCAAGTATCAGACAGGACGCCTTGCGGCTGTCGGCGGTCTCTATCTGGCGGGCTTAATTCTTATTATGGTTCTGATGGCGGTGATTATTATTCCAGGCGGCTTGATGGCGGACGCACAACCTCATGGGGATGGAATGAATCCTGTGGTAGGTCTGACAACTCTGCTGGGGTTTTTAATTGGAATGAGCTTGAGCATCCCTTTATTCATGGCTTACTGGTTTGCACCGGCACTGGTGGTATTTCACGACCAGAGCGCGTTCAACGCCATGAAACTCAGCTTTCGTGCTTGTCTGAAAAATATCCTGCCTTTTTTGCTGTACGGGCTGCTGGCTATGGTGCTTGTAATTCTGGGTATGATTCCATTGTTTCTGGGGCTGCTGTTTGTGATTCCCCTGCTGATGTTGACACTTTATACCAGCTATAAGGATGTGTTTGTTGTCTGACGGGCGCTGACTGTAGTAACTCGTTTTGCTCCCAGCCCCACGGTGCTGTTACATATCAGATATTGGTGCAGGTGTTGGGGTCTTGACTTTTGCCTCCCTCGCTAGGCTTCATTATCAATCGAAACAGAGCGAACCCTATATGCCCCCTGGGTTCGGCTGTCTTGCACGGCAAAGCCCATGATGCCGATGTTAACGGCTGCGGCGTGCCTTCCATAAGGCCAATCAAATTAGTGTTATGCCCTGGTGTTTCATGCATTAGGCGTATCAGGCGATAAAACCTGCGTGAGCGCTTCTCATTGAAATTTTGACTCTTTTGGTTCTGCAGCGGGCTAGGGCTTTCTTTTTTTTCGGTTTCGAGTACAATACCCGGTTTCCTGCAGGCGTGAGCCTGTGTAATTGATTTGTTTTTTGGGAAGTACAGATGGTAACCATTCGTTTGGCACGTACCGGCGCGAAAAAAC
>JAHXHF010000136.1 GCA_025656895.1 gamma proteobacterium symbiont of Bathyaustriella thionipta | reverse complement strand
GATTCAAAACACCCTATGAGGCTTTTGAAGAAAAAACAGGCATCAAGGAAGAACACTTAATCGGTTATGCACTTATGAGTTGAATTCAGGTGTTAAAAATAACTCCGCTGTGGCTGTTGTTGATGTTGCTTCCACTGCTTGTTCATGCTGTTGATGCCAAGGGTCTTTGGAATGATGTGAAAGAAGGTGCATCCAGTGCGGCTGATAGCGTATCCGATGCGGCCGAATCCCTGACTGAAGAAGAACCACCCGCCGAGACACGCAAAAAGATTAATGCCATGGCAAAGTCTTCACTGCGGCGCTTGTTCAGAGAAAATGCCGGTTCAAGGAAGTTGTATAACAAGAGCTACGGATATGCCATTTTTGATACGCGAAAGTTCTCTTTCATGATTACCAGCGGCTTTGGTGCGGGTGTTGCGGTAGCCAGAAAATCGGGCAAAAGAACCTATATGAAAATGGCAACCGGGGGCGTTAATATTGGTATGGGCGGTGAATTTTTTCAGCTGGTTATTTTATTCGAGGATAAAAAATCCTTTGATAGTTTTGTTAATGACGGCTTTGAAGCGGGTGGTGAGGCCAGTGCGGTGGCCGGCAAAGATGTGGCCGATGTGGGTGCAAGATTTATCAACGGTATGGCGGTTTATGAATTGACCGATGTGGGTTTGAAATTTGCCGCTGATTTTTCCGGTACGAAATACTGGAAAGATGATGATCTGAACTGATGTAGCCGCTTGAGATTCAGGCTTCTTTAGTGGATTTTGATGGCGACTGTTTCTCCCTGAAAACCTCTACACATGGATTGATATTTTTGTCACCATCCGTGGGTTTAAAAAGGTCCTTGATGGGCTTTAACAATTTGAATAGTCTTCCCGGTTCCTGCAGGTTGAGTTCAGATAATCCCAGTACGCTGACGCTGGGTAAGGCGCCGGGAATAAAGCCGGGGTTGTCGATGGGGCCTTTAATCTGAACCGGTACGGCAACATCAAGAATCTGAAAGCCCCGTGCTTTGGGGGAGATGAGGATGTTTATTTTACGTTTTATGGGGTTGTATTTACCGACCAGCGCTATATCCAGTTCAGAAAACCTGAACAGGCTGTCCTGACTGTAAACAACACTTTTGTCGATATTCCATTGCGTATAAAAGCATTTCAGTTTGGCTCGCCTGTCCTGCTTTAAAAATTTCGGTATCATGGCATTGAGCAGGTTGCCGGCATTCAGGGTGACGAACAGATCGGTTTTACCTAGAACGCCTTTTCCACCGTATATCAAAACCTTACCATGAGAATCTTTGATTAAATTGTGTGTTGAGTTGCCATCGCTCTCCAATTGGGCATCCAGGTACAGTTTGCCGCTGGCATCTTTGGATTTTCGCACCTTGCGTAACAGCTGTCCGTAGTCAATTTCATCCGAATGCGCTTTCAGTCTGAGGTGAGTGATATCGCTGGAGCCATCAATCAGGACTTCGGCAGACAGTTTACCGATTTTTCCCATGTTGATGGAAATCGGGTCAATATGCATTTTTCCCTGTTGCAAATGAAGCTTGACCTGGATGCTGCCAATATCCACCTTTTTGCGCAGAACATGCTGAACATCAATTTCACCGTCCAGATCGAAGCCGCGCAGTCGACTGGAATCGAATGGAATATCCGCGATTTTTTTCTGTTCGGAACCTGCTGTGCTTCTTGCGGCCAGAATAGGGTCCAGATTAAGACGTTCTATAGAGATGTTGCCTTTCATGGCAACCGGTTGAGCGGCAAAATTGATCAACAGGTTGGTTGCTACCTTGCCCCCCATACTATGGCCGCGGTTACTATTCAGGGTAACAACCCGGTCTTTCATAGTGAGTTTTCCGCTCAGGTCATAAGAGCCCACACCCTCTATATTCAGCCCGAAAATAGCCGCCGGCACACCGAGATGCTTACCCTCGACCTGATAATTGAGATTAACCTGGCTGGCATTCAGAGGCAGCAAAATAGAGCCATTGATGAGTCCGTGATTTTCGCCCATGAAAACTTTAATATTGAGCGGAATATTGCCCTGATTACGCAACAGCTGGCCGCTACGGCCAAGTTTTATTTCTGTTGTAACGGGTTTGCCACCAAACTGCCCTGCAGCGTCTATCTGTACCGAGCTTGAAGGTGAAACCCGCAGTTCGGCTTTTTGCAGGTGTAAAACCCGGGGTTGATTCAGCCCGGTGTTCAAATTGAAATCAGATTTGTCAAAACCGGCTTGAGCCGTGGATGAGCTCAGAATTTCCCCGAGCGTAGAACCGGAGCCTTTCAGTTGCATTTTTATTCTGCTTAAACGCCCTCTGAAAGGATGTTTAAGCTGTATTTTATCGAACAGATCAGCCAGTATGAATTGATCGGATGACAGGCCCAGATTGACAGACAGATTGTTTGTTGCTGACTCTTGCAGTTGCAACCGGCCTTTTAATGAACCACCCGGCAGAGAGAGCCTGAAGTTATCCAGATTCAGGCGTTCATTTCCATAGTTGAATTCGGTTTGTAAATCACTGATATCCGCATCCAGACCTTTAAGTTTCCTTATTTCTATGCGCAACCGGGTTTCCACTGGAATCCCGAAAGGGATATCTAAGGCTGTGTCCAAAAACCCGGGGGATTTGGCATGGGTGTCATGGCTAAAAAAATCCTCCAGATCAAACTGTTGACTGCTTAGCTGGCCGGTAATTTTCAGTGCTTTATGCTGCGTGTTTATTTTCAGCCTGGCCAGTAAGCGGCTGTTATGATAATTCAGTTGTAACTTGTCCAGAGTCAATAATTCTGTATCGGGGCTGTAATTTCCCTGGCTCTGGTATTGAAATTCAGTTTTTTTGCTTTCACCGGCCTGTCCCTTTAGATCAAAATGGTATTCGGTTTGATTATTTTTGTTTTGCAGGCTGATGCTTCCTTGAGACGAGAGTCTTGAGTCCCGCCATTGTCCTTGCATAGTTAACTGCCAGGGAGTATCGGCAAGCTGTAGTTTCCTGAATGGATCTGTCCGGGCTTGCAGAGAGAAGGGCGCATTGTCATAGCTTCCCTGCAATGTGGCTAAAATTTCATCGGTCAATACTATTTGAGATTGTTGCAGGCTGAAGGGTTTGTCTTTCCATGTAGCTTGGGCTTGCAGCCTGGAAATGAGCACGGATCCAGTTTGATAATCGATTTGTGCAGACAGTTCGCTGTCCCCCAGAGGGATGTCTGGAAGACTCAGCAGGGCGAACAGCTGCGAATTGTTTTGAATATTGACATGGTTGTCGATACGCCACTGATTTTCTGCAATCTGGCTGATGACATGGCGGGATTGAAATTGATATTCCTGGCCTTGTATTTCGATGCTCAGAGGCAGGCCTTGCGGTTGCGGCGTCAGCCAGTCGTTGAGAGAGGCTGTTTCTGCCTGCATATTCAACCAGCCATTGTGAACCCGGATACGGGCGCTGGCTTGCATCGGTTGATCCGGCGGCATGCTTACATGGGCTTGAGACAGGAAATAATGTGCTGCTTCCTCATCGGATTGATGGCTGATTGACAGGTTTTCAATTTGAAGACGCTGAATGCCATCGAAATGCCACGAGCTGGCAGAGTTTTTCTGAGCGGCAGGATCGGCCGAAAATTGCCAGTTGTTTTTTTTGCCTTGCTGTTCCAGATTCAAGGTAACATCGGTAAGCCTGAGCTGTTCGATCAGGATGTGCTGATGTAGCAACAAGGAAAGTTTGATGCTGATGGAGAGTTGTTCAGCGGATACTAAATCAGCCTGGTTGCTCCAGTCTGGGTTCGTGATTTTTATGTTACCGGCTGATAGAGCAGGGCGCGGTAGCCAGTGCAGAGTCAGGTCCCCCTCAATACTGACCTGCCTGTGTAAGGCAGCGGATAAAAGTTCGGCAATATCCTTTTTGTATCGATTCAGCAGTGTATCCGTTAGCAACAGGCCGACAAAAAGCAGAGCCAGTAATGCGGTCAGTGATACCTTTAGGAAGGATTTATATTTTGAAATAAAATATCTCATCAACTTATTGATTGTATGATATTTTGTAACTACTCAGCGAAAATAACACAAAAAAGTGCTTGACACGATTTTAGCGTTATTTTTACTTTTTTAATTGCGCAACTGGCG